>VBLS01000292.1:0-1238 GCA_005878635.1 Methanobacteriota archaeon
CGGCGAGCTTCGCCCCGAACCTTTGGAGCCTCCGGTTCATCGGCTTTGGCGTGGCCACGCACCTCTTGGTGGATCGGATCTGGGAGATGCCCTGGGTGGTCCTCTATCCGGCCTACGGCTGGGGTTTCCACCCGGCGTCCCAGGACGCGGAACACTGGATTGCGACACTCCTCCACGACCCACTCGTGCAGGCGGGCGAGATCGTCGGCGTCGCAATCCTCGTCCTGTTCGCGTGGCGTAAGCACCTGGGATCCTGGAGGGCCTTGCGAGAGTTCGTACGCCATGGGACCCTGCCCGGCGTCGCGCCGAATCGGTCATGAACGGGACCACTCGTCCGAGCTGTGAAGGACACTCAGGCGCTCTGTGAAACGCCGGTGCGCGAGCCGAAAATCGCACCTCCGCCGAGAAAAAGACCGGGCCGAGCGTCTACGGCCGGCCCGGGTTTGCAGGTTGTCACGGCTCCGGCTGTGGTGGCGGGGGCAACAGTCCAAGCTGGGCCATCATGCCCGCTTGATCGAAATAGACGTTGATCTCCGCAAACTTGCCGCCCTCGAGCTTCGCGACCATGGCGACCGGCAATCGGACGGCCTTGTTCGTGGCCGGGATCGTCTGGCCCCCGGGCATCACCAAGGGTCCCGTGTTGGTCCCCCGGATGTGGCTCAACTGGGTAATCCAATCCCCGGCCCCGAACTGCGTCTCCGCCACGAACCGAATGTCGGGGAACGCCTCGAAAAGCGGGTCGAGGGACGCACGGATCGCTTTGATCCCCTTGATCCCCTCGGGATTTTGTGGACCCCGTTGAAGGACCGAGTTCAGGTGGAGGCTCTCGTACCGGTCGAAGTCGCGGTCGTTAAGGGCCTTCGTCGCCGTTTCGATTACTTTGAGATTCTCTTCTACGCTCATTGATTCACCTCCTCCTTCCGCTAAAGGCCCTGGGTACTCTAAACGCGCCCCTCCTCGGCTCCCATCCCGGTTCCCCATCCATGTCCCTCCATATAACCGTTGCATCGGGTCCCTTTGCAAGGAGATGCTTGCTTTCGGACTCCCGGAGAAGGCGCCTTTGACGTTCACGTTTTCCGGTGCCGAGTATTCGAATTGAAGGATCATGCTGGGTCGACGTTAGGACCCTGACAAAATTCGGAGACCTTGGATGTTACCGAAGAACCTGATCGAACGGTTGGCCAGCTAACTCAAGCGCCGCCTGCAAACGGTCGCCCCGTGCACTGACCACGACCGTT
>VBLS01000292.1:1402-2228 GCA_005878635.1 Methanobacteriota archaeon
AGAATCGCCCCACCCTTCGGAGGGAGCCGAGGTTCAGTGCAACGCTGACTGTAGCGACCAAGAGCACGCCCGTGCCCAATGCGAAGCCTGGGGGAGTTTGGGGTCCTGAACTCGGTCCCAGGGTCGGAATGTAGAGGCGTGCGATCTCGTAAATCCCCCAGGTGGGGGCCAGGACCAGGGAGAAGAGGAGAAGCCCCATGGCAAAGTTCCAAAAGAAATTCGCTTCCGCGACCCGGAGAATCCCGGGGGTTGCTTCGAGGGCGTGAATGTCCAGGGTCTTTACGCCTCCTCGGTACTCACCAAGGACCTTGGCCCAGAAAAGATACCGACTCTGCTCCTCCACACCACCGCAATCCCGCGAGGTGGCAAAAACTGTGGGCCATCGATTCCTTCGGGTCGGTCTCTGAGTTCCCGGGTTTCGGGGTCGGCCGGTCCTGAGCCGCTGCGGGGGGGCCACGAGGGGGCGAGGCCTCCTGTGCGCCTCCTCTCGTAGCGGGATCAATTCGGCCTCGGGAACTTTGTTCCCGCGGCCTTTATCCGCCGCCTGTCCCACACGCAATTCCATGGCGGCCCCCGGCGCTCACCCGAACCGACGGCCCCTCTGGGCTCTCGTCCTCCTGTCGCCCGTCATCGCGGAGATGCTGTCCGGCTCCACCCCACCGATCGAGTGGTTGAACCCCGTCGCGGCCCTCTTCCTCATCTGGTTGTACGGCTCCGGCGTCCTCGTGATGCGCGAGACCGCCGTCCGCTGGAAGACCGGCTGGCCGAGCATCCTCCTCCTCGGCGCCGCGTACGGGATTATCGAGGAAGGCCTCGCGGTGAAGTC
>VBLS01000140.1 GCA_005878635.1 Methanobacteriota archaeon
AACAGATGCCTCCGGAAGTGACGAGGCAGCTGGAGCCGGGCGACCGGAATGCGCTTCGGATGTTCGCGACGCGCGCGGCCTCGCTCCGCTGGACGGAGGACGCGATCAAGGAGGCGATGGTCACCTTGACGAAAAGCGGAACGCTGCCGGTCGAGACGAATCGTTTCTTCCGGGATCTCTATCTCGTCCTCCTCGGAACCGAGACGGGACCTCGCGCCGCGCCCTTCCTCGCGGTCCTCGAAAAGGACTGGGTGGTCCGACGACTCACGGAGGCCGGCCAGTGAGAAAACTCAAAATACGTCCTCTCCGTTGAAACGCGATTGCAGCCCCGTGGTCTAGCGGCCAATCGTGACCGTAATGCGGTCGCGGGCCAGTGATTCGAGGCTCTGGATCGACCGAATCGGTCGAGGGGAGACCTCGCGACGGCAGTTCGAATCTGCCCGGGGCTATCTCCCACCTTCGAATGCGAACATGGGCACGGCCTTCGGGAGGACTTCAGCCACCTCGGTCCTCCCGGAAGGCGCGATGGTCCCTGACGAGGCCTCGGTATTCTTCGACGTCCCGCGCAAGGCGGCTGCGGTCCCATTCGATTAGTCGCGCCATCCTTGATGCGACCTCGGGCGCCATGCCCATTGCCTGATCTGCGGTTTCGTAGAAGAGGCCGAGTCTCCGGACGAGTACATCCGTCAGCGTCAGCGCCATCTCCTCTTTGACGGCGATGTCGACTTCGGCCCACACGTGCGGTCTTCCTTCCATGATCCGCTCCCTGGCCGCGGGGCCATCCAGATGACGACGCACTTGGTCCGGTGCGAAGCGGCCCTGCAGATGGAGGGCGATGTCCTCCGGGAATCCGAGGGCCATGAATTCTTCAAGGGGCCGAACGGAAGGTCCCAAGTTCGAGGCCTGCGTCGGCTTGAAATCGGGCAACCCGAGCCGTCGTTGCACCAGGTCGACCACGGCCTCCGCCATCGCGCGGTGCGTGGTGAACTTCCCTCCCGCGACGGAGATGAGGCCATCCCGGTCCACGAAAATTTCGTGCTCGCGGGAGATGTCCGACTCCGCTTGATCGTCCTTCCCGTGTCGCACGAGCGGCCGGAGGCCCGCGTACGCACTGACGACGTCGGCTCGACCGACGCCCGCCTCGGGGAAGGCTTCATTCGCCGCCGCCAGGAGATAGTCAACGTCCCTCCCATCGGGGATCACGTGATCCGAGTCCCCTGAAAAATCGGTGTCCGTCGTCCCGACGAGCGTGAGGTTTCCCCAGGGGAGGACGAAGACAAGACGGGCGTCGCTCTTCGTGGTCCAGGCGACCGCATGGCGGTTTCCAACCTTCTCCCGCGGCAAGAGAATGTGTACGCCTTTGGTCGGTCGGATTGTCGGAGTCGCCACCGGGCCTCGGATCCGGTCGAGCCACACCCCGGTCGCATTCACGACGGCCTTGGCGTGGACCTCGGCGTTCGTCCCGTCGATTCGATTCTGGACGATTGCTCCCGTAACCCCGTGGTCGTCTCGGGTGAGTCTTGTGACCTCGACATAGTTCGCGACGAGGGCCCCTGCGGCGGCCGCGTCCTGCACGACCGCGAGGACGAATCGAGCATCGTCGGCCCACGCGTCGTAGTAGATGCCGGCTCCCGCCAGATCCGTCCGCGCAAGGAGGGGCTCGCGATCCGAGGCGGCCTTGCCCCGGAGCCAGACCCGGCGCGGGAGCCGCCTCGTCGAAAGCAAGTCGTAGAGGAAGAGCCCGAACCGCAGGAGTCGCGGGCCTGGCTTCCGTCCCTTATACGCGGGGATGACGAAGGGCAACGGATGGACGAGGGCCGGCGCCGCGTCGAGGAGTCGATCCCGTTCGCGTGCAGCCGAGCGGACGAGGCCGAACCGGTAGGTCTGGAGGTATCGAAGCCCGCCATGGATGAGCCGAGAGGTCTTCCCGCTCGTGCCGCTCGCGAAGTCCCCGCGATCCAGGAGGCCGGTCCGCAACCCTCGTCGAGCGGCATCTCGGGCGATGCCGGCCCCGACGATCCCGCCGCCGATCACGAGGACATCGAGGACGTCCTCTTGCATCTTCGCGAGGTGGGCGGCACGCGTTCGGGAGGAGAACTCACGCGTCACCGGGATCGGTCCATGATCGGCCCGGGATTCGTGATGTCCTTCGGATCCAGTTCCCGCTTGCCCTTCTAGAAACCGGAGGAGGATCGGTCGGCTTTCGAGGGAGATGCGCCGATCGTCCCAGCCCCGGCCCGCGGATCGGAGGGCCCTCGCCTCCATGAGATTCGCCGAATCGCCACACCCGATAAAGACGTTCCCTCGTCTCGGAGGAGAGGGCCCAAAGCATTAAGGACGCGGCGAATATGCGACTCGTATCGGTGCGGGATGATTGATCGCGAGGCGATCGTCGAGGTGCTCGAACGCTACAATCCCTCCGGGATTCAGGTCGCGACGATCGGTTCTCATTCCGCCCTCGACGTCTGCGACGGTGCGGTCGAGGAAGGATTCCGGACGTTCGTCGTATGCGAACGAGGACGGGAGGCGCCGTACACGCGATACTTCCGCGCATCGCGAGACAAGGACGGTCGGCCGGTCCGCGGCACCGTGGACGAGACGCTCGTGCTCGGGAAATTCAAGGACGTCCTCACCGAGAAGGTCCAGACTCAGCTCCGCGATCTGAATTCGATCTTCATCCCGAACCGCTCCTTCACGTCGTACTGCGATCTCGGTGAGATCGAGGACAAATTCCTGGTCCCGCTCTACGGGAGCCGCAACCTGCTCCGGACGGAGGAGCGCGAGGAGGAACGCAGCTACTACTGGCTCCTCGAGAAGGCGAAGCTCGCGGCGCCCGAGCGGATCAAGGACCCGCGGGACATCGAGGGCCTCTCGATCGTCAAGTTGCCGCACAAAGTCAAGAAGCTCGAGCGGGGGTTCTTCACCGCGGGAACCTTCAAGGAGTATCGGGAGAAGTCAGAAGCCCTCCTCCAGCAGGACGTGATCACGAAGGAGGATCTCGCGTCGGCCCGCATCGAGAAGTACGTCATCGGGCCGATCTTCAACTTCGATTTCTTCTATTCTCCCATCGAAGAGGAAGCCGAGAAGCTCGAGCTCCTGGGAGTCGATTGGCGGTTCGAGACGTCCCTCGACGGACACGTTCGCCTCCCGGCGGATCAGCAGCTCTCGCTCGCGGACGCGGAACGGATTCCGGAGTACGTGGTCGTCGGCCACAACAGCGCGACCCTGCGCGAGTCGAGCCTCAAGGACGTGTTCGACATGACGGAGCGGTACGTGGCCGCGACGCAGCGACATTTTCCGCCGGGGATCATCGGACCTTTCACCCTGCAGACCGCCGTGGACAAGGACCTGAAGTTCTGGGTCTACGACGTCTCGCCTCGCATCGGCGGCGGGACGAACGTCCACATGTCGATGGGCCACCCCTACGGGAACTCCCTCTGGCGTCGGAGCATGAGCACGGGGCGACGGATCGCCATGGAGATCCGCCGAGGGGTCGACACCGGCCGCCTCGGGGAGCTCGTCACCTGACCGGGCCATCTTTGTCAAAGCGCCTCGCGGCCCGACGAACCTTGATGCCGGCCTTCCGTCATCGGCGCGGAGTCGGAAGGGACGACATCGGATGCTCGAGGGCCTCCTCCTATCGGCGGCAGCGATTGCCACCGGCTTCGTCCTCCTGAATCAGGGCGCGAAATTCATCACGGACAATGCGACCCGCATCTCGGGACGGATCGGCCGAAGCCGGTTCGTCGTCGGCGCGTTGCTCGTCTCGACGCTCTCCGCCCTCCCGGAACTCCTCGTGAGCGGGATCGCCGCGGAAGAGGGAAGCCCGGACATCGCCCTCGGGAACGCGCTCGCCTCCACGGTCGTGACGATCGCCTTCGTCATCGGCGCGAGCGCCCTCCTGCGGCCGATCAAGACCTCGCGCGAGATCGTCCTCCGCGATGCGGTGTTCCTGGCGATCGTGACGTTGGTCGCGGCGACGTTGTTGATGGACGGGAACCTCACGCAATACGAGGGCGTCGCGCTGATCGCCCTCTTCGTCCCCTACATCCTGAACCTCGCGATCTCGCAAAGGACCGGTCCCGCCGACGAGATCGAGGAGCGGGTCGAGGACCTGCGGATCGGGCTCGAGTTCACCGGTTGGATCTTCGGTCGGAAAGTCGAGGTCCGGGCCGGGATCAGCTGGCTGATCTTCGGCGTCCTCTGGTCCGTGATGGGCGCTCAGTTCCTCGTCCAGGGGGCGATCTCGCTCTCCGCGATCGCCGGCCTGAGCCCCTGGTTCGTCGGGATCACGGTGGTCGCCCTCGGCACCTCGTTGCCGGACATCGCCGCGGCATACCACGCGACCCGCCGCGGGTACACGGACCTGGTCCTCGGCGAAGGGATCGGGGCGAGCGTCGTGACGACCCTCCTGACCTTGGGCGTGATCGGGATCCTGCGGCCCTCGACGCATTCTGTCGAACTCCTCCTCCCCGTCGTCGCCGCGATGGTCTTCACGTCGTTCCTGCTCCTCGCCCTCATGTTGGGACGATGGCGGATCACGTCGCGTGCCGGGGCCGTCCTCGCGTCGAGCTATTTCGCGATGGTCTTCCCGTGATCAGTACACCGCGCCACACCGGACGCAGGTGAGCTTCCCATCGCCGCGGGCCACGAGCTGCCCGGCGCAGGCCGTGCAGAATTTCATCTCGCGGACGAGGCGCCCCTGCTCGTCCCAACTGTGTTGCGGCCACCCGCCGCTCGGAGGCGGGGCCTGACCGGGCCAGCCCCCTTGGGCCGGGGTCGCCGAGGCCGCCTGCGCGCCGGGCGGTGCGGGCGGAGGCGCCTGCGGCGCCGGCGCCGGAGGCATCGTCATCGGACGGGGGCCCGCGTGTTGCATCATCCGGAACTGCTCCTCCATGTAGGCGCCTTGGTCGACCCGCGTCACGGTCGTCCGGGCGATCCGATCGAACAGTCGCTGCCGCGGGTCGCCTTGCTGGGCGGCCCCGACGAGGACGTCGACCAGGACGATGAGCGGGAAAATCTTCGGGAGGTTTCGGACGACGGTATGCACGACGTCCAGATTCCGGTCGATCGCGACGACCCGCAACGCGACGATTTTCTTGCCGACCGTGCCGCCGAAGAGCGTCTCGAGCAGGACGGAATAGATGAACCACATGCCGCCCCAGAAGATTCCGGAGAACCACCAGGCCCAGCCGAGGAACGGGAACGAGAGCGGGATGGCGACGAACAGGCCAACGACCGCGACGATGACCGCGTCGATCACGAAGGCGATGAACCGACGGATCCAGTGCTCCTGCAGGGCAGGATTGTGGCCGATCAAATCGAATGCCGACGGCATTGCCAACCCATCCGAGGGCGGCATATCGGAAAAGCGCAGATAAAGATATGGGCAGATTAATTTCGTTGACCGATTGAAAATTCATTCCCGCGATTCCGTCGGCGGTGTCGACGGCAATTCTTCCTCGACATGCTGCGATCGTCGGAGGAACTCGTTCGGGATTTCCTTCGAGGTGTAGACCGTCTTCCCGGCCTTGTGGATCACGACGCCGGACGCCCGGGCGGTCTTCGCATCGATTTCCAAGATGACCGGCTGAGCGATGCGGACGCGTCCGGCCTCGAGGGCCGCCGCGAAGGTCGCACTGAGGTGGACCATCTTGCGGTCCGAAGGCCGCAGCCCCGCTTCCATCAGGAGGTGGCTCTCCTCCTCCGTCGTCGGATAGAACAACACATCCGGAATGCCCTCCGTCGGCAGGTCGAGGTCGAGGTCCATCGAGTGCCCGTACGTCGCCCGGATCTTGCCGTCCTCGAACTGGTAGCGGCCCTTGGGATCCGTCTCGATCAGCCCGATCACGTGGTGCTGGCGGACGAAGCGGAACCGGCGGTTTCGAATTTGGATCGCGGTCAAGAAGTCGCGGAGGTCCACCCATCCGTGGGCGTCCATCTCGAGGCCGTAGCGCTGCGGGAAATGCCGCAGGACCCCGGCCATCGTCCGACCGAGCAGCTCGACCTCTTCGTCGTTCAGCAGGAACTTCCCTTCACTGCCGCAGTGCGGGCAGAATTCCTCCCGGAAGTATCCGTGAGAACGACATTCCTTGAGCATCGTCCCTTCCTGCGATTGTTTGGTATTCGCCAACGCTTTATGAAGTTTCGTCCCCGCGATCCGACGGGAGGTCGGCCTCCCGGACAATGCGAAGGCCGAGGGAGTCGAGTCGTTTCTCGATCGCCCGCACCTCCGGTTTCGCGAGGGCCTTGCGATGCACGTAGGCGAGGGTCGCCCCTTCCGTCCGCTCGACGGCCTGGTCGAGCAGTTCGGGCGAGCTCGAGGTCATTGCATAGGTCGCGAGGAGATGTCCGAACGCGATGCGCCTCCGCAGCGCGAGGTCCGTATGCCGCGGGATGTAATGCCCGCCTCCGATGCCGATCGCGATCGGCCCATCGATCGGGCTCAGGCCGAGGAGGACCCGACCGATGACGCGCGAGGCCTCGCGGTCCCGCCATTCCCGCTCCGTGCTGCCTTGCTCGATGTAGAACGTCGGGGATGTGAGATAGGGACCGTGGTGGGTCGCCTCGAAGGTCACCTCGTAACCGAGATGTCCGCCCGCTAGACGAAGGGACCGGAGCGCCGCGGTCATCCAACGTGGGGCCGACGGGACGAGGGTCTGCGGCTGCCCTCCGAACTCCGCGGCGCCCGGATTCCCGATCGGGTGGACGGTCAGGCTCGGCCGCCCGCTTTCCGAGCGATGTTTCGACAAATACACGACGAGATCCGCGGGCTCCTGGAAACCCGACTCGAGATCCCGGTCCAGGTGGTCGCGATCCAGGTGCGGTTCCGGGATCGTGAGCAAGATGAGGTCCCGCAACCGCCAAGCGGGTCGGCCGCCGAAAGGGTCCTCGTCCTTCCAAGACTCGAGGTCCAACAGCTCGTCTCGTTGGGAAAGGCTCGCTTCGTCCGCCTCCGATGCCACGAGGAACCGCATCCGCGGTCGGGAGCACAACGGGCCCCATGGTCTTTCCCGTGCACGCCGCACAAACTTTATGTGGGCGGCTCCGGTACGCCGACGAAGCGATGGTCACGCTCGCCTTTCTTTCTTCGATTCAAGACTTTCAGGAAGGCCGGATCCAGGAGATCGCGGATCGCCTCCGGAAGGAGCATCCGGAATGGAAAGTCGACGTGGTCCCGCCGGAGGGCAGCCAGGCGCTGCTCGCCAAGTACAAGCTCAAATTCGGCCCGGCGATCCTCGTCAACGACCGGATCGAGTTCGTGGGCATCCCCCGCTACCGGATGCTTGTCGAGAGGGTTGCCATGGTCGCGGCCGGCCGAATCTCGCCCCGAACGGCGCAACCTGCCCCGGCGGCTCCCGGGGCGGGGACCAAGCCCGCAGCCCAGGCCCCCGGGGCGCCCCCGGCGCCTGCCCCGCCTCCGGGATGAGGGGACCCGTCCGGCCGATGCAACTGGTGCTCATTGTGACATGTGTTGCACTCGGTTTCCAAAGGAAAATCCGACCCCGCTCGAAAACTATATGAAATCTCGAACGCATTTGTTCCTCGTGGGCTGAGGCCGGAAAGCATGAACGCATGCAATCCGGAAGGAAGGCGAAGATTCCCCCATGAGCGTAGAGGACGAATTCGAGGAGACCCGGCGCGCGCTTCACCGCATGTTGAAGGATGCGTTCGAGGGGAAGCTCGGCGTCTTCCGTGAACCCTTCATCTACGGATTCACGACCCGCACCCGCGAGGCACGGCTGGAGACCCCGCGGCCCGCCCTTGAGGGCGAGGAGATCCGGACGCGGGATCCGCTCGTCGACGTGATCCTCACCGAGTCCGCCATTTTCCTGACCGCCGAGATGCCCGGCGTCCCGCGGGAGGGGATCCGCGTCCGCCTGGACGAAGGGAAGCTGATCCTCCAGGGCGACGGGGACCGTTCGTATTTCACGATCGTCGACCTGCCGCTGGACGCGGACCGCGACACGCTGAAGTACACGTATACCAATGGCGTCCTCGACGTGGTGATTGCCCGGAAGCGGTCCTTCAACTGAGGCCCGCCGAGATCCGGGCAGCCCGGCGTTGGGGGTCCGAAATTCCGGCTGCGGACAAACTCGAACGGAAGCTGAAAAGGCTCCGGCAGATCGAGGCCGGATACCGCGCGGAAATCCGACGGGCCCAGCAGGCGATGAAGGGCGCGACGGTGGACCGCTTGAAGGCGGAGCGGAAGTTCGAGCGGTTGCGCGCCAAGCTGGAGGTCAAAATCGAACGGGTCCAGCCGAAGATCAAGGCCCTCACGAATCTCGTCTCGGAACGGAAGGAGTAGGCCCCGCGAAGGCTTTGAGGGCTCGCGGCCATCCGGGATCATGGGCGGGCTCGAGGACCGGGCGACCCTCCTCGAAGGGACCGCGTCGGCCGTCCGGGCCTGCGTCCGATGCCGCCTCCACGTTGGTCGGACCTTCGCGGTCCCGGGCGAGGGACCTCCCGATGCCCCGATCGTCTTGATCGGGGAGGCCCCCGGGCGGCAGGAGGACCGGACCGGGCGTCCGTTCGTCGGAGCGGCCGGCCAGGTCCTGGATCGGTCTCTCGCGGCCTCCGGACTCTCTAGGGCGGAGGTCTACATCACCAACGTCGTCAAGTGTCGGCCGCCCGCGAACCGGCCCCCCAAGGCGGACGAGATGCAGGCCTGCCGACCGTACCTGCTTGCCGAACTCGATGCCGTTCAACCGAGACTCCTCGTCACCCTCGGGGCCCACGCCCTCCGCGGGCTCGTCGGCACCCGCCCTCGGTTCGCCGACGCCCGCGGGACGTTGATCGACTTCGAGGGAATTCGGCTCCTTCCCACCTACCACCCCGCCGCGGTCCTGTACAACCGGCGACTCGAATCGGCCCTCGCCGGCGATCTCCGGAAGGTTGCCGCACTCGTCCGGGAGGACGAGGCCCGCATGCCGCGGGGCGGCCGGCTCAATGCAAGAAGTCGCGGACCTTCTCGAGGGGCCACGCGTTCAGGACGTCGGGCGCGGTGAGCCAGGCTCGGCGCGCCGTGCCGACGCCGAAGTGCATCCACGCGAGCTGGCCCTTGGCATGGCTGTCCGTGTCGACGGCGATCACGCACCCGGCGTTGTGGGCGGCCCGAGCCTGCGTCCCGTTGAGGTCCATCCGGTCCGGGTAGGCGTCGATCTCGATCGCGGTTCCCGTCGAGGCGCACGCGGCGTACACGTCGTCCAAGTCGACCTGGATCGGATCCCGCTGGCCGATCTTCCGCGTCGTCGGATGGGCGAGGATGTTCACGTACGGATTCCGGATCGCCGCGACGATGCGCGCGGTCATCTCCTTGATCGGCAACGTGAACCGGGAGTGGACCGCCCCGATGACGAAGTCGAACTCCTTCAGGACCTCGTCAGGGTAGTCCATCTCCCCGCCATCGAGGATGTCGCATTCGGTCCCGAAGAGGACGGAGAAACCCTTGCGCTCCCGGTTCATCACCCGGAAGACGTCGCGCCGGGCGAGGGCCTGCTCCGCGCTGAGGCCGAAGGCCACGGTCGAGGAGACGGAATGGTCCGAAATCCCGACGTAGGCATACCCAAGTTCCTGGGCCCGATCGACCATCGCCTCGACCGGGTCGACGCCGTCCGTCGCGTTCGTGTGGACGTGGAATTCGCCTCGGATGTTCTTGTCCTCGACGAGTCGCGGGAGCTCCCCTCCCGCCGCGAGCTCGATCTCCCCCTGGTCTTCCCGCATCTCGGGCGGGATCCAGTGGAGTCCTAGGCTCTGGTAGACGCTTTCCTCGGTCTCGCCCGCGATCTTCTTTTCGTCCCGGAAGATGCCGTACTCGTTCAAGGTCAGGCCGCGCTTCTGCGCCATCGTCCGCAGGTGGATGTTGTGATCCTTCGAACCCGTGTCGTACTGCAGGGCGGCGCCCCAGCTCCCCGGTTCCACGATCCGGAGATCGACCTGGATCAGGCGCTCATCGGCCGCGAGCAGGACGACGGACTTCGACTCGCCGGACGCCAGGACCTCCCGGACCCCCGGCATGGTCGTGAAGGCTTCCGCGACCGCCCCGGGGTTCTTCGAGGTCGCCAGGATGTCGATGTCGTGGACGATCTCCTTCATGCGACGGAGGCTCCCGCCCGCCGCGAGCTGCCCGACCGGCGCCGATTTCCGGAGATGCGCGAGGACGACCTCCGCGATCGCGTGGGCCGGTGCGAGGAGGAAGAGCGACTCTCCCTCCTTCACGAGCTCGATGCTCCGCAGGATCTTCTCCTCCGTCTTCTCGCCGAATCCCTTCAGCTTGCTGAGGCGATGGGTCTGCGCGGCCTTGCGCAGCGTCTCGATGTCCGTGATCCCCAGCTCCTGCCACAGCTGCTTGACCTTCTTCGGGCCGATCCCGCGGACCCGCAGCATGTCGAGCACGCCCGGAGGGAAACGGGCCTTCAGTTCCTCGTGGTATCGGATCTTGCCGGTCGTCACGTACTCGGTGATCTTCTCCCCGAGCGCCTGCCCGATCCCGGGGATCGAGGCCACGCGGCCTTTTCGGACGAGGTCCTCGACGTCCTCCGTGAGGGCCTCCAACTGCCGCGCCGCGCGACGGTACGAGATGATGCGGAAGGCGTCCTCTCCGAGGATGTCGAGCATGTCCGCGATCTCGTTGAACCGGTCCGCGATCTCCTGATTCCTCAAGCGGGCTCGCGATGTCCCGGGTCCGTCTTTATAGTTTGTCGCGGTTCAGCGGCCCGTGATCTGGACCGGCACCTGCGGGTTCGGTCGCCGCCAAGCCGAGGTGTTCGGGAATCTCGCCGCGGTGGAGATCCAGGACAGG
>VBLS01000141.1 GCA_005878635.1 Methanobacteriota archaeon
TCGGATCGAATCCTTTCTCGCTGACGATGCCTCCCTTGGAATCCGAGACGGCGATGATCTTCGAGCCTTGCTCGTCATGCATCAGCCGAGCGAAGTGCATGCCGACGTTGCCGAACCCTTGGACCGCGACCGTCGCTCCCTTGAGGGTCAGCTTCACCTTCTTCGCGGCCTCGCGGATCGCATACATCAGACCGCGGGACGTCGCCTCGTCGCGACCGAGCGAACCTCCGATCACGAGGGGCTTGCCCGTGACCACGCCAGGGACCGCGAAGCCCTTGCTCATCGAGATCGTGTCCATGATCCACGCCATCGTCTGCCCGTCCGTGTACACGTCCGGCGCGGGGATGTCCTTCTCCGGCCCGATGATGATCGCAATCTCGGACGCGTACCGGCGGGTCATGTGCTCGAGCTCGTTCTTCGACATCTCCTTCGGGTTGCAGATCACCCCGCCCTTCGCTCCGCCGTAGGGGATGCCCATCACCGCGCATTTCCACGTCATCCAGCAGGCGAGGGCGCGGACTTCGTCGAGGGATACGTTCCAGTGGTATCGGATACCGCCCTTGAACGGCCCGATCGCATCGTTGTACTGGACCCGGTACCCCGTGAAGACCTTCACTTTCCCGTCGTCCATCTTGACCGGGAAGTGCACTGTCAGTTCGCGGCGCGGGTTCTTCAGGACCTCGAGCATGCCGCCGTCCAAGTTCAACTTCTTGCCGACCCGGTCGATCTGCGTTTTCGCGATCTCGAAGGGATTCAACGTCTCCTTGGGCTTGGACATTCAAACACCTCGCTGAAACAACATCGTCGACGAGAGTGCCGCGAGTAAGGACCTTCGCGCTTAAAGCTTCCGTCCTGATTTTCTCAGAGGCCACCGACGGTCCAACCCTCGCGGTCCCCGGATCCCGGGGGATCGGTTCAAGCGTACTCCTCGGGGTCCACGACATTCCGGGGCGTCTCGCCGCGCAGGAACCGAAGGACGTTGTCGATCGCCGACTCCATCGCCTCGCGGCGCTGCGTCGGAATCGCATTCGCCGCGTGGGGCGTCATCAGCACGTTCGGCAGTTCGTGGAACGGCCGGCGGAAGGGGCGACCCCTCTTCGTGTCAGGATAGGTCCACCACACGTCGAGCGCCGCGCGGAACGCGGGATGCGTCCGGAGATGGTCGAACAGATCGTCCTCGACGACGACCTTGCCTCGCGCGATGTTCACGAGGACCGCGTCGGGCTTCATGGCCCGGAGGAACGTCGAGTCGACGAGCCCCCGGGTCTCCCGCGTGAGGGGCAGGGCGAGGACGACGAAATCCGCTCGGGGAAGCAGGCCGTGAACCGCATCGGGCGTCGCGATTTCGTCGGCCGGGGAACCGTCCGGCGGCGTCCGCGCGATCCCGATCGTGTGCATCCGGAAGGCCTTGGCGAGGCGCGCGACCTCCCTCCCGATGCTCCCCAGTCCGAGGATGAGGACCGTCGAACCGGCGAGGGCCTTGTTGACCACGCCCTGGTCGAAGATCCCGCGGCGGATCTCCTCCGTCCGCGCGACGACGTCCTTGGAGGCCGCGAGGAGCAAGGCCATCGCGTGCTCCGCGACGGACGTGGTGTAGGCCCCCGCGTTGCTGCAGACGATCGCGGTCCGCGGGAACCGGTCGAACGGGAGGTTGTCGACGCCCGCGAGGAGCGCCTGGATCATCCGGAGACGCGGTGCCCGCGAAGCCAGGTCTCGCGGCAATTCCGAACCGAAGCCCGTGCAGACGAGGACTTCCGCGGAGGCCCATGCGGCGTCCCGCTCCGACGGCCGCAGATCGGCGAGGATGACGGCCTCCAATCCGGCCGTGGCCTTGGAGGCGAGGACGGCCCGGCGCTCCGCGTCCATCGCCACGGAGAAAAGGACGCGGGCCACGGCCTTCCGGACCGCGCCCGCGGGCTTGGGCCTTTCGACGTCGGTCGGATCAGCACTCCGAGTACCCGCAGGCGTGGCACTTGACGCAGCCCTCTTCGAAGACGAGAGGCTTGCCACACTCCGGGCACTCCGGGTTCAGGCCTTTCCGGAGGAGCTCCGCGGCGTCGCGGGATTCCTTCTCGAGCTCGACGTCCGTCTCGACCGCGCCGTTCGTCTCGTCGTACGTCTCGACGGGCGGCTGCACGCCGGTCTTTTGCATCCCGATGTGCCGCTTGATCGCCTTCGCGATCGCGTCGGGGATCGAGTAGACGCGTTCTCCGTGGTCGACCGCGATCCGCGGGCTGCGGATCCCTTCGAGTTGGTCGATGATTTCGTCGACCGGGACGCCGGACCGTAGGCAAAGGGAGGCGAGGCGCGCGATTCCCTCCGTGAAGGAGGCGGTATACCCGCCGCCGCGGCCGATCTGGGCGAAGACCTCGAAGAGGCCCTTCTCGTCCTCGTTCACGGTCACGTACAGCGCGCCGTATCCGGTGAGGATCTTCTGGGTGCGGCCCGTGATCACGTCCGGCCGGGGCCTCGGGCGCAGGGCCGCGGGTTCCGGCGGGACCTCGACTCGCATCGCCGCCGGCTTCTCCGACTCCGCGACCCCGATGTTCAGGACCTGGTCCTCGCGGGAGCCGTCGCGGTAGACCGTGATCCCCTTGCAATGGAGGTCGTACGCGAGGAGGTAGGCTTTCTTCACGTCCTCCACGGTCGCCTCCCTCGGCATGTTGATCGTCTTCGAGACGGCCGCGTCAGAGTAGTCTTGGAATCCCGCCTGCATTCGTACATGCCACTCAGGCGAAACGTCGTGAGCCGTCGCGAAGACCCTCTGCCACTTTTCGGGCACCTCCTTAAGTCCCCTCGGGGAGCCGTGGTTGTCAAGAATTTTCTTGACGAGGTCCTCGCTCCAGAAGCCCTCGCGCTTCGCCACCTCTTCGAAATAATCGAGGAAATACGGAAGCTCATCGCCGTCCATCACGCGCTTGTACCAGATCAGACTAAATTCTGGCTCGCATCCGCCGGATGTGTCCGCAATCATGGAAATCGTCCCGGTCGGAGCGACTGTCGTCACGTAGGAGTTGCGAACTTTGAGACCCTTCTCCCACTGACGACTCCCCTCCCAGGCGGGGTAAGTTCCGCGCTCCTCTGCCAACTGCGCGCTCTCTTTATATCCAATTTCCTGTATAAATCTCATAATCTTGCGGCCCCATTCGACGCCCTCCTTGGAATCGTACGGGACCTCAAGGGCGAAAAGAACTCGGGCGAAACCCATCACGCCCAGGCCGATCTTGCGCGTGGCATCGGTCATTTCTTCGATCTCTTTGATCGGGTAGGCGCTCATGTCGATCACATTGTCGAGCGCGCGGACCGACGTTCGGATCGTACGCTCCAATTTCTCCCAGTCGACTTCCCACGCGTTCCGCGCGTTACGTTTCAGATGTCGCTGGAGATCGATGGATCCCAGGTTGCACGATTCGTACGGAAGGAGCGGTTCCTCCCCGCACGGATTCGTCGCTTCCATTTCGCCCACATTCGGCGTCGGCTGCCGCCGGCTGTTCTCATCGATAAAGAACAGGCCTGGCTCGCCATTCTTCCATGCCTGATAGGCGACTCTTTCGAGGACCTCGCGGGCATCGAGCTGTCCGACGACTTGCTTGTTCCGCGGATTGATGAGGTCGTACTTCGTCCCTGCCTTCACCGCCTCCAGAAATTTGTCTGTGACGGCAACAGAGATGTTGAAGTTCGTAATGTCGGTCGTCTTGTCCTTGCAAGTGATGAATTCGAGGATGTCCGGATGATCAACTCGCAGAATCCCCATGTTAGCTCCTCGACGACGTCCGCCTTGTTTCACGGTCTGCGTCGCGGCGTCGAAGATCTTCATGAAGGAAACAGGTCCCGAAGCGACGCCCATAGTCGATTTCACGAAGTCGCCCTTCGGACGCAGGCGTGAGAAGGAAAATCCAGTTCCTCCCCCGCTTTGATGAATTAGGGCCTGGTGCTTGAGGCTCTCGAAGATGCCGACGAGGCTGTCGTCGACGGGCAAGACGAAACAGTTGTGCACCACCACACCGTTCGCCACGTAAGTGTTGTCTTCCTCGACTTCCAGATTGTAGACGGTCGTCTTTTGTTCCATGGGCTCGACGGACTTCACGAGGTAGGCGCCGTCTCGAACGAACATCGGCTTTCCGCCAAGCGTGATTGACCAAGGCCGCGCCGTCGCATTTTCAGGCATGTACTCCGGTTTCAGACACGGAGTCAGACCAAGTTCGAGGGCGACCTCGAAAAGTTGTCTCACGAGAGGCTCGTTTGACAAGGTGACTCGTGTCTGGTTCACGTTCACCCGCGTCCCATCCCCCGCTGCGACGCCTTCGAGCAGACCAACTCGGAACGCGGAGGGCGAGGAGTGAATCCAGAAAGGAAGCCTCTTGCCCTCGAAGCCTCGTTGAAATTCTCGTGCGATCCACTCGCAGAGGATTTTGCTGTGGGCTCGCACTGTCAGCCACGAAGTCGGAGCTTCGATTACATGGGTGATGTCAGCGTCCACACCGAATCGATTCTTGAGAATCGACACCAACTGCTCGGCCTGGGCTTCTTCGTGCAGACCGAGGGTGAAACGCACGGAGCGAAGTTCGGGATTGATCTCGCCTTCGGCCAAGTACATCCCTAGGAACCAACCGATCGTCCTGTCGAGTTCTACACGGGCCTTCACCGGTTTGATTTGTAGGCTCCTGGTTCCAAGGGTCTGGTGCCTCTGTCTCGACGCCTCGGAGCGACCAGTCTTCCGACCGAACACAAGGTCGCCCTCGACCTCACCTTCGAACTCGATCACGGTTCGCGTAAGCGGCTCCGCGGGTCGCCCGAGCTTCACATATTGACCGACGAGATCCCGGGCTCGAATCCAACCCTTGGAAGTGAGGAAAGGATGCTCGTCGGTCGCGATCATGCCAGGCAATCGATGAATCTTGATTCGGTTTACAGTCGCTTCTCTGCGCATCGTTGCAAGGACGCGACGGTAGCGGCCCGCATGGGTGAGCACGAAATCTCCCGCGACGATTTCTTCGATTGGGACCGGACCGCGGGCGGTGCTGATCGGCGTCCCGGCCGCGAAGCAGGCACTTAGCTGCTGAAGTTCCAGTCCAGCATTCATCAGAGTCGGACTGTTCGGCAGGAAGTCCAAGGTTGCCACAGCTCGGTAGAACCTCCGAGCCGTCTCCTCGATTTGGGCCTCAGTTGCCCCGTAATTTCGCTCCGCCTGCGCGAGGTTCCAAGCGACGCGCGCGAACAGTTCTTTCGGCGTCTCGATGACGTGGCCTTTGTCGTCTTTTTTCAGGTACCGCTTCTGGAGGACGCGCAACGCATTCTCGGACAGTTTTGGATCTGGCTCACGGGCCACGACCTCGAGGGCCCTCGATTCAGCGACCTTGACCGCTTCCATGGAACGACCTCAGCCAGACAGGGGAGAGCGCATGCGTAGGGAGCAGTGCGCCCATCCCTGGGGGGCGGCGCCAAGGGCCACCCCTACCATAGTCCTTTTTGAACCACGTATGTTACCAGCAGTCCGCCGCCCTGTTACCACGTTTGTTACCATACCATCCGGTGCCATATCAATCATGCTGGAATAGGTGGGTGAACCTACTCGCGTGGAAGGCCGGCTTCACAAGAAGGGCAGTTTCACGACGTGCGCCGGATGCGAGGTCCCGCGGATGTCGACGTCGAGTGGGGTCCCGACCGCCGAGGCCGACTTGTCGACGGACGCGAGCGCAATCCCCACACGGAGGGAGGGGGACATTGTCCCGCTCGTCACCTGCCCGGCCTCCTTCCCGCGGGACCGGACGGGATGACCGTGACGCGGGATCCCTCGCTCGTCCACGCGAATCCCGACGAGCCTCCGATAATCGTCTCGCGCCCGCTGCCGCTCGAGCGCCTCGCGCCCGAGGAACGGGCGATTCCATTTCACGAGCCAGGCGGAGTTCACTTCGAGCGGTGTCTGATGGCCATCGAAATCCTGACCGGACAGGAGGTATCCTTTCTCGAGGCGCAAGGTGTCGCGAGCCCCGAGGCCGATCGGGCGGATGCCGAGGTCCTCGCCGGATCGGAGGAGCGCCTCCCACGCCGCGGGGCCTTCGCCGGACGTCGGGAAGAGCTCGAACCCCGCCTCGCCCGTGTACCCGGTCCTCGTGGCGAGGAAGGCCGTCCGTCCATCGGAAACGGAGGGCTCCCGTCGAGGCGGCGTGGAGGGGTCCGTGGCCGTGCGGGACCCCCACCCCTCGATTTCCGGTGGAACCGCCCTCGGGGCCGCCCCCCAAAGCGCCGGCGGGACGAAGTCGACGATCGTGCCGGAGAAGGGCTTCACTTTGGACAGGTCGACGGACGTGAACCGTTGGAGCAGGTCCGGCGCTCGCGGCCCTTGTAACGCGAGGCACAGGAAATCGTCCGTGCGATCGGCGAGCCGGACCCCCGACTTCGCGTGGGCCTGCAGCCACGACAGGACCGCGGCCCGCGGGCCGGCGTTGCAGACCATGAAGAACCGGTCGGGCGCCAGGCACGTGACGATCACGTCGTCGAGGATCGTGCTATCGTCCCGCAGGAGGTGCGTGTACCGCGCGCGGCCCGGCGTCGACGGGATGTCGTTCGCGCTGAGGAAGTCGACGAACGCGTGGGACTCCCGGCCTTCGATGAAGATCTTGCCCATGTGGCTGACGTCGAAGAGGCCGACCGCCTTTCGGACCGTGAGGTGCTCCTCCACGATGCCCGCGTATTGGAGGGGCATCTCCCAACCGGCGAACTCGATGAACCGCGCCCCGGCCTTCCGATGCCATTCGTAGAGGGGCGTGCGGGACGCCATGGGACACCGCAACGCGTGGACGGATTGAAAGCCTTCTCCCGGCAAAG
>VBLS01000142.1 GCA_005878635.1 Methanobacteriota archaeon
TTCCCCGCCGACACGAAGTACTTCGGCGACGGGGCGCCGTTCATGATCAACTACCGCGTGAAGGACCTGGACGCCGTGCTCGCGTCGCTTCGACGGGAAGGAGTTTCGATCGTGCCGGAGCGGCAGGATTACGAGTACGGTCGGTTCGCCTGGATCACCGACCCGGAAGGAAATCGGATCGAGCTGTGGGAGCCCCCGAAGATCTATCGGGCTCCGGAGACCGCGACGACGATGGAGTGAGGACCTACCAAGGGATGCGCTTGCCGTCGCGGTAGAATCCGCCCGTCGCATCGGCGGGGAGCTTGACGGTGAGGAAGATCGAGCGGCCGCCGACCGGCACGCTTCGGGAGGCGCCGCGGCCTCCCATGTCCGTACGGACCCATCCGGGGCACACCGAGTTGACGGTGATCCCTTTCGAGGACAGGTCCCGCCCGAGGATCCGCGTCAACGCATTGAGCGAGACCTTCGACACGGAATACGAAGACGGCCAGCCGTCGCGCTTCTGCGCTCCTTGATCCAGCGCCGCAAGGTAGGAGGCGACGAGCGAGTCGAGCGCGGGTCGCGTGAGCGTCGGGCTGTCGAATCGGGCTCGGAGATTCTCCTCGAGGTACGAAAGCTCGCCTAGGCCGCTCGAGACCATGACGATGCGACCTCCACGGGGGATGAACGGCAGGAGGGCATCCGTGACGTCCCGCGGTCCGAAGTAATTCGTCGCAATCGTCTGGGCCGCGAGGCGTCGGTCGCCTCCCCACGATCCGATTCCCGCGTTGTTCACGAGGACGTCCAGGCGGGGGATGAGGTTTGGTAGATCCTGCGCGAGGGCCGCGATGCTCCCTTGATCCGTGACGTCCAGCTGATGGTACGACACCTGCTTGCCGTCCGCGTCGAGGCTTCGGGCAGCAGCAATGCCTTTGCTCTCCGTCCGGCTCGTGAGGACCACGCGGTATCCGTCCGCCTGGAGCTGCCGGGCGGTTTCGAGGCCCAGGCCGCGGTTCGCGCCGGTGACCAGGGCGGTGGGCCGATCCGATTTTTCGTCGACCATGCGATCCCATCCAACGAGTCGGTTCGGCTTGTCATTTTGCTCCGCTGGCTTCCGTCGGACGTGCTCAGCGGCGATAACGGTCCCAAAGCCCTTATGCGGCGAAGATTCGACCTCAACCTTCCGCGGGCCCGGATCCGCGGGTGTTTCCGATGGCCACCGCGTCGGTCCGCGTCCGTGTATCGATCTCGTCGGCCGTGTTCACGGCGATCGTCCTGCTTCTCGTCAGCGTGGCCCCGGCGTGGGCCTCGGGCCCGAACGGACGAATCCAAGGATACGTCACGATGAGCGGTTCGGCGACGCCGATCTCTGGCGCCTCCGTCCACACCGAAGCTTCCGATTTCCCCTGGGTCGTCGACACGACCACGGACTCGTTCGGATTCTTCCAGTTCGCGGTCGCCCCGCACCGGTACACGCTCAGTATCTCCTCTCCTTCATTTTCTCTAAACCAGACCGGTGTCGCGGTCGGATCCGCCCAGACCGTTTGGGCGAATATGTCCTTGCGGCCGGCCTCGAGCCGCACCGCCCGCTTCGTCGGCTACGTCACCGACAGCGTCTCCTCGGCACCGGTGACCGTGGGGAGCGTCGTGGCCCGGCCGTGGTACGGTAGCGCCTCGACCTACGAGAACCGGAGCGCCCTCAACGCCTCCGGATATTATTCGATCGATCTCGTCCCCGATTCCTACGACATCGCCTCCGACGCCGTCGTCGGCTACGTTCCGCATGACTACTATCCCCTCTACATCGGCACCGGGGTCCTGTGGTACAACTTCACGATGGACCCGAATCCCGTGAACGCGTGGATCAACGGGACCGTGCTCGACGACGCGACGTCCGCGCCGATCGCCGGCGCGACGATCACCGGCCGGGTAGACAGCTCGCTCGTTCTGCCCGGCGTGACCTCCGATGCGGCGGGACATTATTCCCTGCCGACGCAGAGCGGCACCGTGGAGATTGCGGCCGACGCCGCGGGCTACGCGCCCGGGTCGACGAGCGTCTACGTCTGGAGCGCCGGGTCCTACTTCCAGGACTTCCGACTCCCGCCGTTGTCGCGGACGATCCGCGGCTACCTGACCGACGGGGTCACGAAGGCGGCGATGCCCGGCGTCCCCGTGACGGTCTCCCCGATCTTCTTCTCCGGATACTACGACCAGACGACGACGGACGGCTCCGGCTACTTCCAGGTCCAGGTCCCGGACGACTACTATTCCGTCCAAGGGCACCAGACCGGCTACACGACGTGGACCACGTGGGTCGTCTTCTTTGCCAACGGCGAAGCCTGGGCGAACGGGACGTTGTGGCCGATCATCTCCCGCGTCTCGGGCTACCTGATCGACGCCGCCGATGGCAGCCATGTCCCCGGCCTCGGCGTCCAGGTGGCCGACCTACGGACCTCGTACGGACTGTTCAAGCCCGCCGACGCTGCGGGCTTCTTCACCTTCGATGTCCCGCCGACGCCCGCCATGTCCATTTGGGTCTACGGATCCGGAAACTACACGGGCAACGTGGCCTACGTCGAGACGAAACCGTACCAGACCACGTGGGTCAACATCACGATCGGCCGCCTGTCCTCCGACATCGCGACCCACGTGACGAACGCCCTGACGGGGGCGAACCTCTCCGGCGTCACGCTCATCGCGGCCTGGTACTTCGGCAGCGATGTCCAGACGACCGACGTCAGCGGCTCGGCGGCCCTCGGTGCGCCGACCGCCATGACCGTCTACGTCACCGCGATCGCCTCGGGCTACCAATACTGGACCGGCTCCTTGACGACCGCCGCCGGGACGAACCGGCTCGACATCGCCTTGTGGCCGGACCTGCCGACGGACGTGCACGTCCGCGGGTGGGTCCGGGACGCGACCTCCGGAGTCGGGATGTGGCCCGCCTCGGTCGAGGCGACCGGGTACGACGGGCAAACGTACACCGCCTACACGAACGGGACGGGATATTACGATCTGTCCACGGTCGCGGCGCCCCAGACCGTCCGGGCGATGGAGTACGGCTACGCCGGGTCGCAGGCCACCCTCAATCCGTCCCCGGGGGACAGCCTCTGGGTGAACCTCACCCTCGCCGCGGACAACAGCCCGCCTTCGATCCGGAGTTTCACCGCGACCCCGTCGACGGGCCTCGATCCGGCCCACCCCACCGCCCTCGCGGCGGACATCGGGGAGGCGAGCTTGGGCCTGGCGACGATCTCGATCCTCATGATGTACTCCTCGTCCGCCGGGATCGGCACGTTCCTGCGGCTCGGATCCCTCGATCCCGCGACCGTCTCGATGGCCTCGCCGTCGGCGGGCAACTACTCCGTGACCTCGTCGTGGGACACGCGGACCCCGGTGGGCCATCTGACCGATGCCCTGACGAACGTGTGGTGGCCCGTCCTCTCCTACAGCCCGTTCCTCGCCGGCATGAGCGGCTACTACAGCGACGCGTCTCTGGCCGCGCCGGTCGCCGGTAACGCGCTGTTCGACACCCGCGATGGTCGCCTCCTGTTCGTGGTCACCGGATCTGACTTCGTCGGCCCGCACGACGATCCGACGTCGACGTTCCAACCCGCGGCCTCGGCGGTTCAGATTGACCTGACGAGCGCCGCGATCGTGGGCTACTCGCTGGTCCGAGGGCCCACGTTCGGGCTCGGGAGCCTGCGCCTTTCGTATGCCCCCGCGGTCCCGAGCGGGACCTATGCTGGGCTCATTGAGACCGAGGATTCGTCGTACCAGTACTCGTCGGCGGCCGTTCTGATGCAGACTGCCGCGGACGCCGTCCCGCCGGTCGCGAACGCGGGGACGGACCTGACGGTCAACGAGGACGCGGCGATGACGTTCGACGGATTCGCTTCGACGGACAACGTCGGGATCGCGAGCTACACGTGGACCTTCATGGACGGCTCGGCGCAGACCCTCCCCGGAGCGGCGCCTATGTACGTCTTCGCGGCGCCTGGCATCTACATCGTCACCTTGACCGTGCGCGACGCCGACGGGAATTCGGCGACCGACCTGGTGACGGTCACCGTGCGCGACGTGACGAGGCCGAGCGTCTCGATCCCCACGCCATCCGAATCGGCTCACGTGTCCGGATCGATTGGGATCACCGTGAACGCCTCCGACAACGTCGGGGTCGTGCGGGTCCAGCTCCGGGTCGACGGGACTGCGGTGGCCAACGATACGGCCGCCCCGTTTGAATTCGTCCTGCCCTCCGGGAGCCTGTCGATCGGTAACCACACGCTCGAAGTCGTCGCCTACGACGCCGCGGGGAACTCCGCGAGTGAGGTGCGCCACGTGACCGTGGTCGCGGCCGCCGGAAGCCCGATCGCCCCCGCCCTCGTGGTGGCTGGAGGAATCGGCTTCCTCGTGCTCCTGGCCGTCCTGGTGGCCTTCCTGATCCTGCGGGGCCGCAGGCGCCGACCGGTCGCAGCGCCTCTCCCAACTCCAAGTCCGCCTGTCGCACCCCTGGAGGCCGCCGCTGTCCAGGAGGCACCGGTCGAGCCCGAGCCCGCGGCCCCGGTGGAGTCCCCTCCGGCGGAACCCGATCCGGAGTTCGACGAGCCGCTGCCCCCGGAATGAGCAGAAACGTGTTCCGACGCGGACGAGAAAACCGATTGCCGGCTCAGGGCACGCTGATCACGATCTTGCCGCGAGCCTTGCCGGTGCCCAAGCGACGAACGGCATCGGGCACCTGTTCGAAGGAGTACTTTCCATCGAGGGCCGGAGCCAACTTTCCGGATTCGAGGAATTCCTTCAGGATAACGAGATCCTCCGGTGCCGGCTTGGCCAAGAATCCGAGGAGCCGCTGGCTCACGAACTTCGACAACAGGATCGTCTTGATGACGCGTGCGATCGGGTGGCGGCTGGCCCCCACCAGCACGTACGTCCCGTCCTTGGTCAGCACGCGTCGGCAGGCTGACAGCGAGCGGTTCGCCCCGATGTCGAAGAAGACGTCGTAGCGCTCCCCGCGGTCGACGAAATCTTCCCGGGTGTAGTCGATGACCTCGTCCGCGCCGATCGAGCGCAGCATCTCGAGGTTCTCCGGGCTGCTGACCGCCGTCACGTGCGCCCCGAGCGCCTTCGCGACTTGGACCGCGAGGGTGCCCACGCCGCCGCCGGCCCCGTAGATCAAGACCCGCTGCCCCGGTCTCAGTTGCGCCTTGTTGCGCAGGCCCTGCAGGGCCGTGTAGCCCGCTCCCGGCACGGCCGCGGCCTGCTCGAACGACACGTTGCGAGGTTTCGGGGCCAATCCGGTCTCGCCGCTCGTCGTATATTCCGCGAAGCTGCCGCGACCTTGGCCGAACACTTCATCGCCGGGCTTGAAACGCGTCACGTTCTTGCCGATGGCCTCGACCGTTCCCGCGACGTCTGCCCCGCGGATGGGGGTCTTCGGCCGGCGGAGTCCCTCGGACAACCGCACCACAAAGAAGTCGGCCGACATCATGTGCCAATCGAACGCATTCACCGACGCGGCGCGGACTTTCACGAGCACGCGGTCGTCGGGGAGCACCGGCTTCTCGATCTCTCGGAGGTGCAACACCTCGGGTGGTCCGTATCGATCTTGCACGAAGGCCTTCATCGTCCCCTCGCGATGGGACGCGGTGGCGGACATGATGTTCCCTCTCGACCGCCGGATAGCCCGCGAGGTAAGAACCTTTCCGGGGGCTTGCGTGCGTGGCCCCGGTGGACTGGAAACCTAGCTGCCCCTCGGAATCCGAAAGGAGGTCGCTGGTGATCTAGAGATCATCTGAACCCTTCTTCGTTTCACGGATCAGATCTCGGAGATCCCGTCGGAACTTCCAGGTGCCGCTCAGATCTTGTGGCCGAGGCAGTTTTCGACGGATTTCAACTTCCAAGAAGTCCCCGTTACGAATGTCGTACCTGTGAACGACCTCGTCTGGGAGGATAAAGCCTAGGGAATTGCCCCACTTCTTCGCCCGGGCGATCACGGACCTACGTGATGCAGCTAGTTGTGCATAAATCCTGGGCAGGGTTCGGCGAAGCAGCTCCATCGACGGATTCTGAAGAAACCATCGATGCTTTTCAAGAGCTCGGGAGGACTCCTGACCGTTGCGCCCTGCCCCACCGCGCAAGATCCTCCTGGATCCAGCCCTCGACCCGTTCAACGGCGAAGTCGACGCGCTGTCGCATGATGATGCCCGACCGCTCGACGCCGGGCAAGCCCCGGAGGTGGGCATCGACGTCTGCGACCTCGGCCATCGAGTTGGCCCAGTCGATCAGCCACACGCCGGGCGGATTCGTCCTCGTCGTGATGAGCCGGCAACGAGGGAGCGCGGAGAGGATGGGTTGCACCTTGGAGGGGACCGCCGCGCCTTGCGCATAGGCATTGTAGAG
>VBLS01000143.1 GCA_005878635.1 Methanobacteriota archaeon
CGCCCGAGTAGTCGCCGCCCGCCGCGAGCGCCTCGGCCCGGTGCAGTTCCGCGCCCGGCTCTCCCATCTGAGCGGCCCGCGAGAAGGACTTCGCGGCTTCCGCGAGGAATCCGCCCGCGAGTTGCGCGTGTCCCAGGCCCGCCCACGGTCCCGGCGCATCGAGCTGCCTCGTGGACTCCCACAATCGTTCCGCCAGATCCGGATGACCGATCCGGGTGAGGAGCGCGGCCTGGTGCGCCCTCGCCGGCCTCCACGTAGGCGGCTGGCCACGCCTCCGCACGAAGTCGGCGACGCGCATCCGGACGACGGCGCTCCGTCCCTTCGGGTTGAGGCCGAGGCCCTCGCACATCCGCTGGAGGGACGTCCAGTCCGCATGTTCGACCTCCGCGAGGGAGGGAAGGCTCATGGCGTCACCAGCCGGCACCCTCCGCGGATCTCGCACACTTCGCATCCGGGATCGCCGGCGACATGGGTCCCGAAACACTCGTAGACCCCGCGGTAGAAGTCCCCCTTCTGCCGGGCGGCCGTCGCCTTCCGCAGTCCCGCCTTCGCCTCCTTCGACTTCGGGTCGAGGGCGAGGGCCCGCTCGAAGGCCTTCATCGCGAGCGTCGATTCTCCGAGGCCGAGGTGGGCCTGACCTTTGACGTACCAAAGCCACGGGGCCTCGCGGACTCGGAGGGCCCGATCGGCCCAGAGGACGGTCTCGCCGTGGCGTTTGAGCTTCCGGCAGAGCAGGACGCGGTTCGCCATCGCATCGAAGAAATCCGGGTCGAGTTGCAAGGCCTCGTCGAAGCTCCGCGCCGCGCCGGCGTCGTCGCCGAGGCGCAGCAGGGCCGCACCTTTGTTGCTCCATGCGGGCGCATGTTCCGGCCGCATCGCCAGCACTTTGTCGTAGCAGGCGATCGCGCCGCGGTAGTCGCCGATGTCGTGAAGGGCGGCGCCCTTGTCGATCCAGGCCTCGAGGGACCGCGGCTGGATCTGCAGCAACCGGTCGTAGGCCTCGACCTCTTCCGGGTAGCGGCCGACGGCATGAAGCGAGGAGGCCAGGCCGAGCCATCCCTCCTGCGACTCCCCGTTGATCTTGAGGGCGTGCGCGAAAGCCTCGATCGCGCCGGGAATGTTTCCGTCCTTTCGAAAAATGTGTCCGCGGAGCAGCCAGGCGGCGTCGTACTCGGGCTTCAACTGGATCGCGATGTCATCCTCCCGCAGGGCCCCTTCGAGGTCCCCGCGATCGAGCGATCGGCGCGCGGCCCGCATCGCAGTCTCCAGGCGGTCGACGCTCGGCAGGAAGCGGCGCGCGGTCTCCGGAGGGAGGACGCTCATCCGGCCGCCTCGCGGTCCAGATGCCGGAGGCACGTCTCCCGCCATTTCTGCGCGGTCGGGTGATCCGGCTTCAGCGACAAGGCCCGATCGTACGCATCGAGGGCTTCGCGGTACCGCTCCAGCTGCTGGAGGGCGACCCCTTTGCCGGTCCACGCATCCGCGCTCCGATCGTCCTGCGCGATCGCCTGCTCGTACCGCAATAGGGCCATCTGGGCATCGCCGCCTTCGAGGGCGAGTTCGGCGAGCTGCAACAAGACCTGCGTTCCCTCCTGATCCGGCTCGATCGAGTCGACGAAGGATTGAAAGTCCGCATCGGTGGGGCTCAGCTTCGGCGTCGACGGCGGTTCTTCTTCGATTTCCTCGAAGGCTTTGATGAGAGAATGAAAATCGGGGGCGACCTTGGGCGCGTCGGTCTCGTCCTCCTCGGTCGCTGGCTCGTCCGCACGCGGGACTTCTAACGGCACGGGAGAAGGCTCCAACGGAAGCTCGAAGTCAGGCTCGACCTGAGGACCCGCGGAACCGCTCGCTTGTTCCCTGGCCGCGCGGACCGACGGATGGTGCGCGTCAAGGCTTTCCGCTCGCTTCAACGCCTTCGCCGCCGCCTCCTGGTCCCCGAGGATCGAATGTGCGCGCGCTTTCCCCGCCCACGCCTCCACCGTGTCCGGCTCGAAGGTGAGGACTTTGTCGAAGCACTCCAGGGCCTCGCGGGCTCGATCGTGTTCCAGGAGAATTTTCCCCTTCGCGAGCCACGGCCCGACGAGATTCCATTTGAGCGCGATCGCGCGGTTGTAATATTGGATCGCGGCCCCCCATCGGCCCTTCCGCTCGAGGAGCTCGCCCTTGCGGAAGACGATCGGCGCGTTCTGAGGATTCTTCCCCAGGGCCTGGGTGAAGAGGGCCTCGGCCGCGTCGGTGTCGCCCAACCCCAGGAACGAGTCGCCGAGTCCGAGGACCGCGCGGACGTCCGCGGGGCTGACATCGAGGATGGCTTGGAACAGGATGACGGCCTCATTCGCATGCCCATCCCTCCGGAGCTGCTCCGCCTTCAGGGCGATATCGCCCGCCTTCGTCGGATCGAGTCGCAAGGCCTCGCGCAACGCGTCGACCGCGTCCGCGAGTCGTCCGAGGCCGAACAGGAGGTTGCCTCGCTCGAACCACGCGCGTCGGTTCGCCCGGTCCTGGTCGAGGACCCGCCGGTAGGACTGGAGGGCTTCTTCCTTCCGATTGAGCAACACGAGGACGTCCGCTCGATCGAACCAGGTCCCGACGTCCTCCGGCCGATCTCGAAGGAGTCGGTCGTAACAATCGAGGGCCGCGTCGTAGTCTTTCTCCCCGAGGAACGCCTGGGCCTCCTCTCGCAACCGGGCGGCGTGTTGTTCCTGGTCGACTTCTCCGGGGACGAGGTCGAAGCGAATCGCCCGCGCGAGGTTCTCCGTCACGCCTCGGCATTGCGTCAGGGCTTTCTCGTCCGCCGCTTGCAAGGACGACAGGTCGGGGAAGGCTGTCGCGATCACGTCGGCCTGCGCCTCCGACATGCCTGGGACGCGTCCGAGGAAACGAAGGACTTCGCGGCGCGCGGCATCCTTCTCCAAGGTGAGCAGCCGATCCGTCACCGCCCGATCGCGCGTCGCGACCTCCTGCTCCTTCGTGACGATGGCCGTCTCTCGCTCGGCGAGCGCTACCTCCTTCGTGAGGAACTCCTCCAGCTGCGAGCGGTTCCACGCCTCCATGCCTGCGCGCTCTTCCTCGAGGGCTTGCTGGATCGTCTCGAGCTCGGCCTTCCGCGCCGCAACGAGGCGATCTTCCTCGGGCTCCGGTTCCGGCTCGGGCTCCGGTTGCGGGGTCGGAGGCGAGGGAAGAGGAAGCGGGGGCTCCGGCGTCGGGATCGGCTCGGGACGGAAGGGCTCGGGCGCCGGGAGTGAGACCTTTTCCTCGACAGGTTCGACGTCCATCTCGGAGAAATCCGGCAGGCGTTCCTCGGCCTCTGACGTGGCTTCCGATGATTCGGCGATCGGAGAGGCGGACGGAACCTCTTCGACGGCGGGCTCTAGTGAAGGCATGGACTCCGCAAGCGACTCTCTCGCGGGAGGAGAGAGCGTGTCCGCGCGAAGCCGGTACTCCGCGGCCAAATGGGCGGGCATCCAGTCCGAGGTGGACAGGTATCGATACATCCTTGCGAGGGCGTCCCTCTCGTCCGGGCTGCCCGGCGTCGAGCGGCGTCCCTGCCGCAGGAACCGGTGCAAGAGGTCCGCATCGCCGACGCTTACGATCGGACGGCTTCGATCATCGAGGCCCAGAAGCCGGATCAGGCGGACGGCGTCGGCCGTCGGAGGTTCGTCGCGCGGCGCATCCCATTCGACTTCGGTCACGTCGGCGGAAACGAACGGCATCTCGCGGGGCGCCGCGAGATCGAGGAGCGAGGGCCCCGGGAGGAGCGCCGGGTTGAGCCAAAGCGGATGGTACGCGATGAGGTAATCGGTGCAGGATGGGCACAGGAAATCGCGACTCACGGCGCCGCAACGAACGCACCGCGAGGGGACCACGGTGGGCCTCAGCGGACGGCCAGCATATAAAATCTGGCCGATAAATGATGGACGGGGCAATCAGGGGCCTGGGCGGGGCCGACACATTCATCGGCCACGGCCGTCCATCGCGAAAGGGGCGGGACGATGGACCTCCGGATGCGCAAGGGACGTCGCGCGGACCTCCCGATCATTTGGCCGGCGACCTTGCAGACCGCGTGGGACGACCTGCCGGAGGATGAGCGCAAAGGGCTCGATCGGCAGGCCTGGGAGAGTCACTTTCGTAAGAAGATCGAGCAGTACGTCGAGGGCAACCGCACGGAGCGATGGGTCGCGGAAGGGCCGTCCGGCGAGTTCCTCGGGTACATCATCATCGGAGAGAGCGGATTCCTGACGCCGGAGGTGCACGCGTTCCTGTACGACATCTGGGTCGCGCCCGACCACCGCGGCAAGGGCATCGGCCAGGCCCTCGTGGAATGGGCGGGCGACTGGGCGCGGAGGCGTGGGCACCGGAAGATCAAGCTCGAGGTCGGCGAGGGAAACGGACGGGCGCGGCATGTGTACGAAAAGCTCGGATTCAGCGCGGAGCGACGGTACATGGGAAAGCCCCTACGGTAGGATTTCGGCTGAGATTGGAGTCACGAAAACCGCCACCAAAACGTTATATAACGGGGTATTGTCTTAGACGATGCGGGGAGCGCAATGATTCAAGTCACCCTGACCGAGACGGCCGCGAGCAAGGTCAAGGAGCTCATCCAGAGGAACGACCCGGACACCGGCAAGCCGCTCGGGACGCCGGAGGACACGTACCTCCGGATGTACGTCGCCGGCGGTGGCTGCTCCGGATTCCGGTACGGCCTGGCTCTCGACCGGTCGATCCACGACGGCGATGAAGTCGTCCAGGTCCACGGCCTCAAGGTCCTCGTCGACGCGAACAGCAAGGAGTACCTGGACGGATCGTCCGTCGACTATGCGGAGAGCGTCGCGGGCAGTGGCTTCCTCGTGAGCAATCCGAACAACTGGTCCACGTGCGGCTGCGGCCAGAGCTTCAATCCGAAAGGCGAAGAGGCTCCGGACGCCCAAGAGGGCCATCACGGGCACGCGCACACGCACTAGGCTTCCGCAGACCTTTCAACCGCTCGGAAGAGCGCCGCTGGCGAGCGACGCATCCTAGGCTTCGGGAAACTCACATCCGTGAAATTCAGGGCGGTGGGCTTTATCCCGTCCGGGCCGCCTGAACGGTCGGATGGCCTCCGCTCGGACGATCTCTTCCCCGAGTCCCCTTGAGACGGTCATCGTCAGCCCGCCGACCGACATCTCGGAGGCTCTACGGACCGAACTCTTCGCGCTGAGCAAGGTCCCCGGATGGATCTCGGCCGCCGTGACCCGGCGGGACGGCCTCGCGATCGAACACACGTTCAAGTCGGCGCACGAAGCGAACGTCCTCTGCGCCATGGCCGCGGCCGTCGTCGGAAGCGCCCGATCGACCGGCGACCACCTCCGCCAGGGTCCCTTCACCTATTCGATCGTCCGGTACGTCGACGGCCTCCTCCTCGTGATGGAGGCGGGACCGGAAGCGATCCTCACCTGCCTGCTCGAGCACGACGCGAACCTCGGGCTGGCCTTGATGAAGGTCACGCAGGTCGCGCGACGGATCGAGGATCGTCTCGAGGAGATGTAACGAGGGAATCCCGATGAAACACCGGTTCACGGTCTCGGAAAAGGACAGCGAAGTGCAGTTTCACCGCGTGTCGCAGGACCTGCTGACACACAACCCCAAGCAGGGCGTCAACTACTGGGGCGGCGCCGAGTACCCCACGATGCTCATCTGGGCCGGCCGGATCTACGACTTCCTCCGGGTCCTCGAGGGCGTCGTGGGCCATTATCCCGCGCGGATGCAGAGCTATCTCGTCGGATACACCTCGGGCTGGAACGGTGCGGAGGTCAACGCGCGGCTCCTGACCGACGCGCCGGCGAACGACGGGAAGACGCGGCTCCTCTCCTCGGGAAGCGGCATCTTGTCCGGCGCGGGATGGGGTCGCTGCGAGATCGAATATGACGATGCCACGGGCCAGGTCTATTGGATCTTCCCGGGGGGAACCGCGATCGGCCTCGCGGCGCGACAGGAAGGACGCCGGGACAAGCCCGCCTGCCCCTTCGTCGCCGGTTTCGTGGCGGGCTGGACGAACCGATCGCTCGGCATGAAGATTGAGTTCCAGGAGTCGAAGTGCGTGAGCATGGGCGACCCCAAGTGCATCTTCGAATCCGTGGAATTCCTTCGACCGAAGGCGGAGTAGGCTTCGTCTCGAAAACGGGCGCTCCTTCGCCAGAAATCCGCGTTGTCCAGGGACGGCACGCTAGGTAAACGGACCCGCCGGGGGAGGCGAAGGAGGCGTGCCCGGCTCGGCCGCCGCAAGCTTCCCCTTCCGTCGCCGCCGACGCAGGACGACCGCCAACGTGGCCCCCGCCATCGCGCCGACCGTCCCCATCGCGGCCATGAAAGCCCAATTCGGCGCGAAACGGGCGACGATTGATTGAGATCCACCCACGGTCACGGATTGAGACGCTGCGGATCCGGTCAAATCCCCCGACCACCCCGCGAAGACGTACAGGAGAGAAGACGGGCGAGCGGTCAGTGTCACGACGTTCCCCGGGAAGACGAAGAACGTGCCGTTCTTTCCCGACTCCACGATGCCCGTCGTCGAATTGGATGCGTAGGCCACGGAGCCGCCCGAGGTCACGTCGACGGATACCGGGTATTCGAGCTGGTAGGCCACCGACAGGACGATGGATCGGTTCGCAACCCCGTGCAAGTTCTCTTCGTCCGCGGCCCGCACGAGATAACGCGCATCG
>VBLS01000295.1:0-1751 GCA_005878635.1 Methanobacteriota archaeon
AAGGGTCATCCCTGCGCCCATTGGATTTCGCTGGACCTCGCCTGCTTGCAAATTAACCTTTGGACCTGGTTCTCGGCCAGCGACCACCTTCCGGGTTTACCCGTCCTTCGAGGCACTGCCTCCAGGTCGGATATTGCGGAATGCAAGAACTACGGCGATAGAGTTATCTCAGGCCCTCCTTGGTTCGATGACGCGATTTCGTTGCCAACCAGGACCATGAGTATACTGTTTCTTGCTCTAGATGTCAATCCGACGATGCTGAGAGGGGACTCCATCCACACCCTCGAGCTCGCCAGGTTCCTCGGAGGTATGGGAGTCAGTGTCCATCTAGTAACCGCCCCAAACGGTATCGGGTCGCCCGAACTGGGTCCGAATGTTACCCACTACGTCCCCCCCGGGTCATCCGATCTGACCCTAGTTCGATTCTGCCGTCAAATCGCTAGCAGAACAGGTTGCGATGTGGTTTACGAACGGAGGTTGTCGCCGAAGATTTCCTATGCTCTTTCGCGCTTGCTCCGACTTCCCTTTGTTATCGAGATCAACGGTTCTGAAGACGAAGCAGAGATGCAAGGAACCTCGCGGCCGCGAAAGGCGCAGGGAATGCGCCATTCGGTCCGGAGGCACATGTATCACCAAGCGGCAAAAGTGGTCGCCGTTAGCGACTTGCTCGCTGAAGGTGTTCGAAAGGCCTATCGCCTCCCTCGCAACAAGCTCATAGTGGTCCCAAACGGGGTCGACACGGAAAGATTTCAGCCGCTCGACAAAGCTGAATGCCGCAGGCTTCTCGAACTAGAACGCGGAAGTTGGGTCGTGTACGTCGGAAACCTCGTTCCGTGGCAAGGCGTCGAGGTCCTCGTTCAGGCGATGCCATTGATTCTGTCTCGGGTCGCGGACGCGCACTTGGCCATAGTTGGAGATGGAATTCTCCGGAATAAGATCCTTCATTTGGCCTCCGAACTCGACGTGCTCAAGCGAACTCATATGATGGGCCCGGTGCCTCATGAACAAGTATCGCGCTTGATTTGCGCGGCGGATCTCTGCGTCGCTCCTTTCGTGAGTGTTAGGAATTCTAAGATTGGTCTATCTCCGCTGAAGCTGTACGAGTATTTCGCATGCGGTCGCCCAGTAGTTGCTAGCGAGATTCCTGGAGTTGCTGAAGCGATTCGAGAGTCCGGTGCAGGCGAGCTCGTTCCTTCGGACGATCCTGGCGCATTGTCTTCGGCAATTAGCTCGTTGCTAACGGATGAAGCGAAGATGCAGAGCATGGGCAGGAATGGCAGAAATTTCGCAGTCAGCTTCTGTTCGTGGGCGATGGCGGCACAGCGCGTTGAAGCAACCCTGATTGAGGCAATGGAAGACTCCTCTCAATCATCCGGGTTGATGAGGCCAAGGTCGTGAAGTTCTGAGTGTCATTACTCTCGTGCATACAAGAATGGCGCCATTCGTTGAGGCGGATATTGGACTCATTTCCCCGGAATATGAGGTTTCCCCATTTGAGTACAAAAGCAAAATGGACATTCCGCATTTGGCGCGTTCAATACGCGGTGCTTACGCGTCCTTTTCTTGGTTCGCACTCAGCCACGCATGGATTACCGTTCACCTCTCGAAGCTCCTACGCGTCCCCAGCGTTGTGGTTGTCGGCGGTTGGGATGTCGCCGCGATCCCTGAGATCCCCTATGGCGCCATGCTTGCGTCTCGAAGCCGCAGGAGGGTAGGCTGGACTCTGTCGGCTGCGGACGAGGTAATAGTCG
>VBLS01000295.1:1800-3093 GCA_005878635.1 Methanobacteriota archaeon
CTCGCAGTCGATACAGGGTTTTTCCTTCCTGGAGAGGCGAAACAGAACTCGGTCATGACAGTTGCAGGGATCTCACACGAACAGGTGATAAAAACAAAGGGCATTGATATTTTCTTGGAAGTTGCACGTAGGCTTCCGAAAACCCCATTCGAGCTGATTGGTGTCGAATCACCAGAGTGGATGGTGCGTCTAGGAGAGGTTGCTCCTGATAACGTAAAGATTTCACCTTGGATCGGGCGGAGCGCGCTCCTCGCCAAGTTCCAGAAGCACAAGGTGTATGTCCAATTGTCCGCTCACGAGGCTTTTGGACTCGCCCTTGCAGAAGCCATGGCCTGCGGCTGCAATGCCGTCGTGAGCGATCGGGGTTCTCTGCCCGAGATCGTTGGGAGAGTCGGTCGTGTCGTGTCCTACGGCGATATCGATTCAACAACCGCTGCAGTCGCGAAAGCACTCGAGGAACCAGGGTCAGATGGCGGCCGAAAGCGTGTTATTGAGGCGTTCTCGATCCAGCGACGAAAAGAACACCTCTTAAGAATCTTGCGAGAGCTTCGATGACATGGATCTCACCGCAATCGTTGTCACGAAGAACGAGGAGGCCAACATCGGCCCGTGCCTCGAAGCCTGCATGCGCTCGCTTGATGATGCTCTTTGCAAAGGGTCCATCAGCACAGCGGAAATTTTTGTCGTCGACTCGGCGTCGGTTGATCACACGGTCCAGATTGTCGAGAAATATCCTGTCTCGATCATACGATTGTCCAGTCTAGCGCCTCTTTCGGCCTCCGCCGGACGTCATGTCGGCCTGAAACACGCGAGGGGTCGTCGTATCTTATATGTTGATGGAGATTTCGAGTTGAGTCCCCCGTGGCTTGCCGAGGCCATCCAATGCCTCGACAGCGACTCCAAGCTCGCAGCGGTTTCTGGGCGCATCGAAGAGCGTTACGAAGACTCGACGATCCTTGCCAAGCGGCTCATGGAAGCGGTCGGGAAACATCGCGCGGAGCCAGAAGCGATTCCGATCGGCCTCTACCGCCGGGATGCGCTAGACGCCACGGGTGGCTTCCACCCCTTCTTACGCGGCGGTGAAGATCGGGAATTGGCGCGACGACTTCGACAGGCCGGCTACTCGTTGAAAGGCTTGGACATTCCCATGGGCTTGCACAGGCGAGTGCCTAGGGGGTTGAAGCTGGATTACGTGAGCTTTCTAAAGTCTGCCTTTTGGTGGAGTTTTGGAGACGGTCAAGCCTTTCGCTTGGGTCACCGTGATCAAGAGTCCGTTGGCCTCGGAAAACCTCG
>VBLS01000295.1:3115-4756 GCA_005878635.1 Methanobacteriota archaeon
AACTTGGAGCATCTCAGGAACTACGCCTTGTTTTTCTTGGTCGCTACAGTCGTGTTGACCAACGTTGCATGCGCGACACGGAACCTGTGGTTTGTGGCGCTTGGCGTAGACGCCATGGCAATAGTCATGGCAAGGTATCTGAGTCACAGGGCCGGGTTGACGTGGCGCGAAACCATTTTTGTGTTTCAGGGCATTCCCTATTCGACTGTACGACATGTGGCCTTCTTGCTCGGAGCCATGCGGAAACCTCGAGACGCGACAGAGTACCCGCGGACGGAACAGGTCACAAAAGAGCCGGGACTTCCAATCTCGCTCGCCCTCAAACAGCAACGAAACTGAGGCCTCGAATGTCTACGGATCTCAGTTTGTGCGCGACGAACTACAATTCTCATCCGATCACGGCGAAGTCCGTGGCCTCGATCGTCGACTTGACAAGCGATCTCGATCGAGAAGTGGTTGTCGTGGACAATTTTTCGGGCGACGGCTCCTTCGAGATTCTCGAAACTCTCTCTTTAGACTGCCCGCTTCGCGTTATCAGAAGACAGTCATCTCGAGGTGAGGGCAGACAGATTGCCTTCGAGAATTCACGCGGTAGATACATCGTTACTTTTGATCTGGATACGGTATACAATGAGCATTGGGGACGACTTGTTCATTGGGCCGTTGCAACGCGTATCAACTTCGGACTAAGTTGCGTCTATAGTCAAGTGTACCCGAGAGAACTGCTGACGAAAGTAGGCGGATGGCGCGGATTCCAATACTGGGAGGATGTGGACCTCTGGATCCGTCTAGCTGGCTTAGGGGCATATCGCACGTATCCGCTAGTCTGTGGAGAGAATTTCAAACGGGTCCCGGGAAGAGGGTCATTAGAGAGGGTACTAAGACTCTATGCTAAGTGCCGCGACAAGGTAGCGATTGCCGATTGGATTCCGTTGTCGTTGTACATTCGCGGCTACTGTGCTATTCCGTGGGGTCTGGGGCGAATGCATCAAATCGCCGTGTTCTTACCAGCGTTTATTAGTGGCAAGATGAAGCGAAAGAGGCTGTGTGGACCTTCGTACGACACATCCCTGGTTCGGACGTCCAGCATCAACGTTGACATCGGGCTAGTTCCAAGCTCTCGATTGATGGACACGAATTCCCTTTACAATTCGGCCGAGGGCTGCAGACTCGCTCTTGAAAGAGGTGACTTAGGATTCCTGCCTGGCGCATACGACTAGGATTTGGGCTGGGTAAATGGCCTCACCTGAAGGACTACCGCCGGTCTGCGTGTGAACAGAACGCTGGTTGTCGAGTTCGGTCTACCGGTGTTTCCTGGGGAGACCCTTCCGAGGTTGCTCCGAGGTCCAGCCGCAGAATGCTATACGCCGAAGTTTTTCAGCCCCGCCTTCTCGAAAGGTGGTTGTAGCAGTGTCGAGGTCGAGCCGTATGCGTCGTTTCCTTTTTTTCGTCAGCCGACTCTTCTGCCTCGGAGACCCAAATGTCGGAACGAGGCTCCGCTCATTGCATGTACGGAGCGTCCTCCGACGCCTCGTTTGGGATTCAGTTCTCGATGCGGGATGCTCGCTAAGCGGGCAGGTTGGCTGGGGCGGTGGAATTGCACTGAATCCCTTTCTCTTGGCGATCTTCAATCCGTCACGG
>VBLS01000296.1:0-1453 GCA_005878635.1 Methanobacteriota archaeon
GTCTTCGGCATCTCGTATTACTTCATCGACGACATCATCGGGATCATCACCGCGGCGATCGGCGGACTTCTCCTTGCCCTGGGTCTATACCTCCTCAGCGCCGGCACCGTGACCGCGGGACTGGCCGGCCTCGGCGCTTTCATCCTCGGGGCGCTGGTGCAGACGGCCGCGATCAAGAAGAAGAACCGGGCCCGGACGCGGGCCGTCCCGACCCCTCCGCCGCCTCCGCCCCCGCCACCGCCCGCGGCGTGAGGTTGAAACTCAAACCTGCGGAGCCCGGCCCTGGACCACTTCGCTGATCCACTGCGTGATCTTTCGGTATGCCTCTCGCCCTTTTTCCGTCAAGCCCACCCGGACGTGGCCGTCGGCGCCATCATCAAGCGAGATGAGGCCGTGCTCCCGCATCCAATCGAGGTAGCGCACGAGGATGTCGTAGTTCACGTTCGATCCGACCTGAAGGTGCGTCCGAAGCATCGGACCGTCTGTCTCCCAGAGTCGGTCGAGGATCCGCGCGACGACGTAGAGGTCGGGGCGCTCCATCTCGGCCACACGTCACCCCGAGAGGATTCGCCACAACTCCGCCTCGATCGCCGCCCGGCGCTGTTCCCAGCTCCGCCGGTCCCGGTCGTCTTGACTCTGGATGTCGCGGATCCAATGCCGTACGAACCATATCTCCCCGGCCGCGAAGGCCGTGCCCAAGGCCGCGAGGAATGCTCGCCACTCCCACGGGAGACCGGCGCCGAGGATCGCGAGGAAAGGAAGGAAGATTGCGCCGTAGCCGAGGATGAACATGGCCAAGCCGGCGATCGGGTCATGCCAGAACCGCCGGGAGGCCCGGACCTCTCGCCACACGGATGAGCGTGTGGCTGCCCGGAGGAGCATCTCGAGGCCGGCCCGAGGTTCCCCCGTGGCCGAACCGGGGGGCGTCTGGCGCATCCATGCCGTCCGATAGAAGCTCGCATCCTCTTCGAGCTCCCGAATCTTCGGGGAACGCCGCAGGTACACGAGCCACGAGCCCAAAACGACCGTCAGGCCGGAGACGAAAGAAGCGAGGACCGCTAAGGACAGCGGGGGATTGGGCAGCTGAAACGGGACGGCCAGCGCGAAGCCTAGGAATACGACGACCCAGACGATGAGGCCGACGAAGAGGACGATCCCGACCGCATTCTGCCGCGCCTCGCGCTCGTAGTCCAAGGCCTCTTGCGAAAGACGTTGGGCCTCGCTGAGCCCCTCCAGGAGAAGGGACTGCACATCCATAGGCGGAAGGGTTCCGAGCGGGGGATTTCCGAGGAGAGGCACGACCCGGGAACGGGCGAAAGCTCGGGCCCGCGCGTGGATCGCGATGCCGACCCCGACGGCGATGACCGCCAGGTAGGTGATCAAGGCCGTGACCAGCACGATGCTCCACCCGAGGTTGGTCGCGTCCACCTCGTCTCGAATCTGCGTGCCACGC
>VBLS01000296.1:1469-2359 GCA_005878635.1 Methanobacteriota archaeon
ACCTGGGCGAGCGAGTCGACCCTCACGCGGAGGACGTCCTTGACGACCTCGACGGGATAGCCGATTCCCCGAATGCGGTACGCCAAGTCGCGGCGCACTGCATCGGGAGGTGCGGGGACGAGCGCGAGGAGCGGTTTCCAAAGGACCCACGTGCCGAGGACGACGAGGAGGACCAGGACCCCGCCAAAGAGGATGACGAAGAAGCTCAGGTCGAAGGCCATCGCATCCCCGGAGGACCATCATCCTGGCCGGTCTTGAGGCTAACTCCGCCACACGGAGTCCTCGGAGACAATTTCGCCCTCCCCCCTCCGCCGCTTCACGGGCGCAGTAACCTGCCTGAATTCATCGGGCAGCTCTGCCGATCCATTGCATAGGCCTTGGCTCGCCTAGCCCTGCGGCATCCGTTGGTGAACGACTTCGTTGACCCACTGAACCAGGCGACGATATGCTTCGTGCCCTTTCGGCGTCAGCGTAATCCGATCGTGTCCGTCCGCCGCGTTCTCAATCGATACGAGGCCGCGGGACAGGATCCACTCGAGGTAGCGACTGAACACGTCATAATTCACGTTCGCCGCGACCTGAAGGCGGGTCTTGACCATCGGCCCGTGCGCCCGCCACAGACCTTCGAGAAGCCTCGCGACCACGTAGAGGTCGGGTCGGTCCGGGGGCACCACGCCTGCCACGATCTACATCTCCTCGAGGAAGCGGTCCATGCGGGCATGGAGGGCCTTCAGATGGGCGTCCCAGGCGGCCCGGGATCGATTCAGACGGGCCTCTTCCTCCCGCTTCCATCGGAGATAGATCCACGCGGTGAGCCCCACGAGGAAAGCCCCGATGGCCAAGTAGGCCATCCCGGCCGAGGCGATTCCTCCAAACAACAGCTGAGCCAA
>VBLS01000144.1 GCA_005878635.1 Methanobacteriota archaeon
GTGCTCATGCCGACGTCGACCTCGCGAAGCCGCAGGTGGATGATCGTATCCGCGAGGAATTCCTCGACGCCGAAGTGGGCGAAGGCCGTGGCGTCGCGGGGCATCTCGGAGACGAGGAACGTCGTCGCGTTCAGGTCCCGCAGCTCCTCGAAGAACTGGAAGATTTCGTTCCGCGGGCTCTCGAACGGCGCGAGCGCATAGAGAGCGTCCAGGCTGTCGAGGGCGATCAGGTCGCACCCCATCTCCTCCTTGTACCGGGCGAGCTGACGTCGCAGGCCGAGGAGCCATCGCGGTTGCTCGCGGACCTCTTCGATCTCGCGCCGCAAGGCGCGGACGTCGATGATGTGGACGCCCTTCGCGTTCCCGGGGTCCATCCCGAGCGAGGTCATCTGCGCGACGAGGGACGCGCGGCTCTGCTCCATCGACAGGTACAGGCCGGAGGAGGCGCGCTCCTTCGCTTCGTGGAACAGGATGCGGTACACGAACGAGGACTTGAGGGAGCCGGGCGGTCCGGCGACGAGGACGATCTGGCCGCGCGGGATGCCGCCGCTCAGCCGAGCGTCCAGGCCAACGACGTAGGTCGGAATCTTGTCCGTGGCCTGGGACAACACGGGAACCCCTCCCCCGCCCCCTGTCGGAACGGAGCGGTCGGCCATCGCGCTTGGCAGTATAGATATTTTTGTGGAGAGGTTCTGTTGTGGCCCGTCCCGACGTTCCAAAAGAATCCTTAAGTTGGCTCGGCCGTTGTTGCCGCGGTCCCATGCCCGCGACGGTGGCCGTCGGCTGTCAATTCGGGGATGAAGGCAAAGGGAAAATCATCGACTTCCTCGCGGCGGATGCCGACGTCGTCGTGCGCTTTCAAGGCGGGGCGAACGCGGGCCACACGGTCCAGGTGGGGGACGAGCTGTACGCGTTCCATCTCCTCCCGTCCGGCGTCCTGCGGAACCGCACGATGAACGTCATCGGGAACGGCGTGGTCATCGACCCTGAGCAACTGCTGAAGGAGATCGACGAGACCCGGGCGCGCGGGCATCCCGTCAAGAACCTGCGGATCAGCGATCGGGCGCACGTCGTCATGCCGTATCACAAGGTCTTGGATGGCCTGGAGGAAAAGCTGAAGGGAGGCCTCGGCGCGGGGACGACCCTCCGCGGAATCGGTCCGGCGTTCGAAGACAAGGTCGGACGCTTCGGGATCCGCATGTGCGACCTGATCGACCCGGAGACGCGTCGCGCGAAACTGAAGACGATCGTCCCGATCAAGCAACGCGTCGTCGACGTCTTCGGCGGGAGCGAGCGGATCGACGCCGAGGCCTTGTCCACGGAATACGAGGCGTACGGGAAGCGGCTCGCCCCGTTCGTCGGAGACACGTCCGCCTGGTTGGACGACGCGATCAAGCGCCGAAAGCGCATCCTATTCGAAGGCGCGCAAGGGACGCACCTGTGCATCGACCACGGCCTCTATCCCTTCGGGACGTCGAGCGACTGCGTCGCGGGCGCCGCGGCGGTCGGGGCCGGCGTGGGCCCGCAGCATCTCACGGACATCCTCGGCGTCGCGAAGGCCTTCACGTCTCGCGTCGGCGCGGGGCCATTCCCGACGGAGCTCGAAGGACCGATCGCGGAGCATCTGAGGGAACGCGGCGGAGGGGAATACGGCACGACCACCCGACGACCGCGGCGGGTCGGATGGTTCGACCTCGTGATGCTGCGGATGGCCGTCCGGGTGAATGGCCTCACCCGGCTCGCGTTGACGAAACTCGACGTGCTCGGAGGCCTGGAGCGAGTGCGGGTTTGCATCGGATATCGGCACGACGGCGGCGTCCTCCGGGAATTCCCCGCGAGCATGCGCGTCCTCGCCGACTGCGCTCCGATGTACCGCGAATTCCTCGGGTGGCCCGATCTCCCGGAGGAGGAGTGGATCCGCATCGCCACGCGAGGTCGGCGGGCCCTGCCGGAGACCACGCGCCGCTACGTCGCCTTCGTCGAGTCGCAGCTCAAGGTCCCGGTGCGCGTCCTGTCCGTCGGCCGATCGCGGGCCGCCACGATGGGCGCCTGACTCAGGTCTCACGCCGGTTCGGCCGCGTCGGGGGCGAGCTTCTCGATGCGGTCCCGAAGCTCACAGGCCTTGCAGACGGCGTGGACCGTCGGTTCGCCGCACCGCGCGCAGGCGTTCAGGGTCGCCGGCGGATAGGCCTCCTGGAGGAGCGGTCGCATCTGATCGTAGCCGCGGACAATCGCGTGGCGCGTTCCCGGGCTTTCCTCCTCGAGGCGGTTCAGCATCTCCCGGAACCGACCGCGCTGCGCGCGGTCCGCGTAGGGGCACGTGGCATCGTGGAATTCGATGCCCTTCAGGAGCGCGTACAGGTAGACCTCCTTCTCCGGAATCCTCCGGAGCGGCTGGATGCGGGGGACGAGTCCCGGTTGCCGGCTCTCGTGCGGCCCGAGCCGCGCGAGCCTCTCGATGTCCCCTCGAGCGACGTTCATGAGGATCGACTGGGCCGTGTCGTCGAGGTTCAGGCCGGTCGCCACGTAGTCCGCCCCGACCTCGCGGGCCGCGCGGTTCAGCGCCTGGCGCCGGAAGGGGCCGCAGTAGCTGCATGGGATCGATCCGGGATCGCGGGCCACGACCTCGTCCATCGTATGCCCCGCCGTGTCTTCGTAGGCGAGGATCCGATGCTCGATGCCCAACCGCCCGCAGAGCCTCTTCGCGAACTGGATGCCCGCGGGCCGATAGGAGGCGATGCCCTCGTCGATCGTGATCCCGACGAGCTCGATATCTCGCCGCGTCCCGAGGAAGTCCGCGAGCAGCGAGGCGGTCGTGCTCGAGTCCTTGCCTCCGCTCATGCCGACGGCAATGCGCTCGCCCCCTCGCAGGTCGACCTGCGCGCGCAACTCGCGTTTCGCGCGTCGCTCGACGAAGTCGACGAAGTGACCGCGACAGAGATGTTCGCCGCTGTACCGAACCCACTCGACCGCCGCGGAATCGCATCGGTCGCATTGCACGGGCCGCCGCAAGGCCGAGCGGCTTAATAGTTCATGGGCTCGGCGGCGGGGTGCCCGGCGGCTGCGCCGTTTGGGCCGCTCCGGCGGGCGGGGCGATCGGAGGTGCGGGATAGTACGTCGGCGCGGCGGCGCTCGGTTGGCGCACGAGGAGGTCGTACGCGACCGCGGCGAGGATCAGGAACCAGGCGCCCACGAGAGCGCTCGCGACGGATGAGGCGATCATCGATGCGATGGTGTTTCTAAAGATCCCCACGGGCAAGATCAGAGCCAGGGTGATGAGCAAGACCAGGATCCCCGCGACGAAGAACGCTCCGAACAAGGTCCACCAGCGGCGTTTCGTGAGCCTCCAGCTCCGGCTCAGGCCGCCGATCGCGTTCGTGTCTTCGATCATGATCGCGGGGGCGTATAGGCTCATCGCGATCGTGACGTACAGGGCGACGATGCCACCGATGACGAAGCCGATCAGCGACCCGCAGATCGCCACGATGGCCGCGGAACTGGAGGGGCCCCCCAACGAGATCGAGGGGATCAGAACGAGCAACGGAAGTAAGACGAGGCCGAAGGTGAGGAGCCCGAGCAACAGGGCCGCCCCGAAGATGCTGGGGAACTTTTCCAATCCGCGGCGCAGGGCCTGGTCCAGCGACATCTTCTCGCCGCGATGCCGCCGCACCGCATACTCGGTCATCCCTCCGACCACGATGCTGTTGATGATGATCCCCTCGATGACGGCCAGGAGGGCGAACAGGATCAAGTTCCAAAGACTCACCGATGGCAGCACCGCGGAAGGGACGCCGGGCAGGACACCGGCCCCGATCTCGAACGTCCCGAGAAGGGCGTAGGCCAGGAGCGCGGCGATCAGGTTGTTCACGAGCGCCAGGACGAGGAAGACGACGAAGAAGGTCAGGAAGTTCTCCGACCATACCTTGAACATCGAGGATAGGATCGTCGAGAAGCGCACCCGCCACGGCGACGGTCCCGGAACATAGGGATAGGGGACCGCCACGGGCGGCATCGACGGCGGGACGGTGGGATACGCGGGGGCGACGGGATAGGACGGGGGAACCGGGTAGGATGGGGCCGCGGGGTAGACCCGGGTCTCGGTCGACGGCGCCGCGGCCAACCGGGTGCCACAGTTGGTACAGAACAGGTTCGCGGGCCCATTCGCCGCGCCGCAGTTCGGGCAGACGTTCGATGCGGACAAGCGTCCTCCGCGCGCGGGGCATCGGGACGGCGGGTAGTTGAGCCTTCCGGCGGACTCCCGCAACCTCTAGTTATTTCGCATGAGAACGGAGCCGCTTCCTTTATCCCCGCTCCTCGGAATGGCGACCCTTCTCCGGGGAATCTCTGTGGACATCAACCAACTCGGCGTCGTCCTCATGGGGACCGTCCTCGGCTGGTTCCTCATGTTCGCGGTACGCCGCTACAAGGTCCAGTGGGGCGCCTTCGCGTCGTTCATGGCCATCGTCTTCGGCGTCAGCCTGATGTCCTTCCTCTACGCGCGGGACCTCCTCGCGTATTACGGGATCGGCATCTTCCTCGGATTCGTCGCGAACCTGATCGTCCGCGTCGCGGGCACCGCCGCTGGCGGGAAGCTCGGCGAGGGCCTCCTCGAGATCAGCGCCTTGGAGCGCAAGGGGTGATCCATGCCCCTCGATGGCGTGGTCGCGGCGAAGATCGCCTCGCAAGGCCCGTTGTTCGGCCGAGCGAACGTGGTCGGTGTCGCGATCGGGACGAAGCGGATCCATGAGCACGACACCCGGGAACGGTGCATCTCCGTCTTCGTGGAACGCAAGTGGCCGATCGAGCATCTGCGTCGCCGCGACGTCGTGCCGAAGGAGATGGGCGGCGTCCTCACCGACGTCGTGGAGACGGGCCGCTTCAGCGCCATGCCGCTGACGCAAACGGTCGACGAAGGGCGGACCCATAAGATGCGGCCGGCCGAGGGTGGCGTCAGCATCGGTCACTATCGGATCACCGCGGGGACGCTCGGGGTCCTCGCGCGTCGCGGCGGACGGCCGGTGATCCTGTCGAACAACCACGTCCTCGCGAACGGGAACGCGGGGGCGATCGGCGATCCGATCCTCCAGCCCGGGCCCGTCGACGGCGGGAGGCTGCAAGATGCAGTCGCGCGCCTGACCGACTTCGTCCCGATCCATTTCAACGAGAGGTCCGTCGGCCCCGTCGCCCGGTTCTTGGAGCACGCGGTCGGGCCGATCCTCGGAGTCCTCGGGCTGAGCCTGAAGCGACTGCCGAAGGGGCGCATGAACCTCGTCGACGCCGCGGTCGCGGAGCCGATTGACACGAACCTCATCTCGTCCGACATCCTCGACATTGGCCGCGTGACGGAATCGGCCGAGGCGACGATCGGCGCTGTCGTGCGCAAGAGCGGGCGGACGACCGGCTTGACGGACGGCCATGTGACCGCGATCGACGCGGTCGTCGAGGTCGACTATGGCGGCGGCAAGACGGCGATGTTCCGGGGACAGATCGTGAGCGATATGCTCTCGAAGGGCGGCGACAGCGGTTCCCTGGTCGTGGACGACCGGCGCCGGGCGGTCGGCCTCCTCTTCGCGGGCGGCCCGACCACGACGCTGATCAATCCGATCGGCGCGGTCATGCAGGCTCTCGAGATTGTAATCGGGTGACTTGGCCGCGGCTGTGGCCTCCCATACGCCCGCGGACGCCGGGAACCCTCATCGGTGCGACCGATCATCGAGAATTTTCTTGGTGGACGTCGTCGGGAGGCTTTTCCGGAGGGGGTGACTCCGTCTTTGATTCCCTTCCCGGTTCCGTCGATGGCCGGTCAGCGCCCAACGTCCCGTGCGCGCGTCGTCGAGTGGAAAACGCCGATCGCAGGCGTTCGAGAAGAGACGACGATTCGGCGTCCGGAAGGGTCTCGCCGGCGACCGCTCGTTCGGCTCGTTGTGCCGCGATTTGGATCAGCGCCTTGGCCTCCGGAGGGGCCGAGTGTTTCAAGCCGTCCTTCAGCCCGCTCGCGACCACATGGAGCAACCCAGCGGCCCAGTACCAATCCAGCGCTCGCTCGTCAAAGAGAGTTCGAGTCGTCGACAGAAACGCCTCCTCCGCCTTCGCGGCTTCCGTCGCGAGGGAATCGTGCCGCAGTCGAGTGCGCGTGAGGGACGCCAGGAAGGTCCCGGCGTCCAGTTCGAGGGGGCCTTGACCGAACTGCTGCCAGTCAATGACCCCGGGACCGTCGCCAAGGTCCAGGATGTGGCGGGTATAGAGCGTTCCGTGCACCAACCCCGGTCGGCGTTCAATCGGCGGGCCCCGGAGCAACGTTCGCGCGACGGCCTTCGCGGCGGACCCGAGGGCGGGGTCGGTCGTGCCGAGGCCGACGGCCGACGTGCCGGCGTTGTACAGCATGCGCCCCGATCCGCATGGAGGCGCGAACTTGACTCGAACGTTCGAAGCGCGAGAGAACCACGAAGCGGCCAGCTTTCCCGCGCGCTCCCCTTTGCTTTCCCGGAGCAATCGGCTCGCGGTCTTGCCGTCGAGCCAGCTCATCGCCAGGAGGTGCAGATCCGGATCGAAGGCGAGGAGCCGCGGCACGCGGGCTCCGACCTCGCTCGCGAGGCCCACGCGGGCCAGTTTTCGATACAGCGTTGCTTCGAGGGTCGCGTCGTCCGCGTACATCTTGATCGCGAAGCGACGGCCCTCGGCCCGTGCCTCGAACGTCACCCGCGAACCTTCGACGTAATTGCACAGCCGAAGCTCCACCGCCAGGTCGCCCAAGTCGAGCTCGGGCAGCGTCTCCGCCAGACCGTACTCCCGGAGGGTCTCCAGGCCCGGGAGCGCGGGATCGCCGGGGAGGGAGAGGGTCCGTTGCCACGGTTCAGGGAGAGAAAGATCGTCTGGAAGCCCGAGGTTCGGTTCCATCGGTCACCGGCCCCGGGCCTTCGAACTCCGGCGGAGCCTTCATCGATCCGAGAAGCGCGGAATTGGCATAAGGAATTATTCCGAAGGATGACCGGAACGTCGGTGGTCTTGAGGAGACAGCCGACCGGGTGAGCAGGACCGCTCAACGACCGAAGGGCGGGCCCCTTGCGACAACGTTCGACGTGACGATTGGGCCGCTTCGCGCTCCCTCCGCCAAAGGCTTATTATGCGCCCCTCGGATGACACGCGGACGCGGGGGCGGAGATGAAGGAAATCTGGGTCGAGAAGTATCGCCCGAAGACCCTCGACGAGGTCGTCGGCCAGGACGAGATCGTCGAGCGACTGAAGGCGTATGCGAAGGAGGGAAACCTCCCGCACCTCCTCTTCGCGGGTCCCGCGGGCACGGGCAAGACGACCTCTGCGATGGCCCTCGCGCGCGACATGTTCGGGGAGAGCTGGCGGCAGAACTACTACGAGCTGAACAGCAGCGATGAGCGCGGGATCGAGACCGTCCGCACGAAGGTCAAGGAGATCGCGCGCCTTGCGCCGTTCGGCGGGACGAGCTTCAAGATCATCTTCCTCGACGAGGCCGACAATCTGACCGCGGACGCGCAGGCGGCGATGCGCCGGACGATGGAGACGTATTCGAAGACCTCGCGGTTCATCTTGTCCGCAAACTACTCGTCCCGCCTCATTGAGCCGATTCAGTCGCGGACGGCCGTCTTCCGGTTCCGGCCGCTGAAGCCCGAGGCGATCCGGGAATACGTCTCGCGCATCGCGAAGGCGGAGAAACTCAAGATCACCGATGAGGGCATGGACGCCCTCGTGTACGTCGCCGAGGGCGACATGCGCCGTGCGGTGAATTCCTTGCAAGTCGCGGCCTCGCTCGGCCCGGCGATCGACGCGGACGTCCTGTACAAGGTCGCGAGCACGATCCGACCGGAGGAGGTCAAGAAGCTGATCGAGAAGGCGCTCGAGGGGGAATTCCTCCGGGCGCGGGAGGTCCTCGACCGCCTCCTGATCGAGTACGGCCTCTCGGGAGAGGACATCGTGCGCCAGCTGCACCGCAGCGTGTTCGACCTCAACGTCCCCGACGAATCGAAGGTCCGATTGCTCGATCGGATCGGGGAGACGGACTTCCGGCTCACGGAAGGGAGCAGCGAGCGGATCCAGATCGAAGCACTCCTCGCCCACTTCGCCTTAATCGGACAGGACCTGAGCAAGAAATGATTCAGGCCGCGAGCCGCGGCGTCCACGCGTTGAAGGCCGCTTGGTCTTTCGGGGACGCGGCGATCATCTTCGCGAGGGCCTCGAGATGTTCCGGCGCCTTCGATGCGAGGAACTCGGTCGCGCAGACGTCCGCGAAGATCAGGTTGATGCCGTCGTTCGCGACGGCCGAGTCCCGACACGTGTAGTTCGCGAGGACGTCCAAGAGCCGGGAACTCGAATAGCCTCGCTTCAGGTACGTCCGCACGCGGGCGACGGCTTCGTCCGGTCGGCGGGCGTCGAAGGCCCCCGCGAGATGGCACAGTTCCTCGCCTTCGCCCGGCGCCTCGGGGACATGGGACTCGACGGCCGCGGTCCGGGCCGAACGGACTCGGAGGGCGGCCTGGAATAGGGCGTACAAGCGCTCCCCGGTCCGGCTGAACGTGAGGACGAATCGGGCCGCGTGCGCGAACATCGCGCTTCGCGCTGCCTCCAAGTCGTATCCCTTGGCCGCGACGACCCTCGAAGCCGCTTGGATGGCGAATCCCTCGGCGAGGGACACGGCGGCGTATCCCTCGCGCAGGAGGGCCAACGTCCCGGCGATGCAAGCGGACGGGTCCGACGCCGACGAGACCTGGGCGAGCTTCGATCGGCCCTCCGAGTCGAGGGGTCTTCCGCCCGACGCCAGGGCCTCGAGGTCTACCCATTCTTTCCCGAGGGCGGCGAGGATTCCCTCGAACGCCGTCCGGTCTCGCGGGCCAGACGCGAGGTACTCGACCGCGGGGCGGAGCCAGACGCGGGCCTCCTTGAACCCGAGGGCGCGCGCGAGCTGCCAGGACTTCACCGCGATCATCAGCTTGCGGCCTCCCTCCCCCATGTCCTCGATCGCCGCGCGGAACAACATGTCACCGGCCATCTTCCGCTCCCGA
>VBLS01000297.1:0-3186 GCA_005878635.1 Methanobacteriota archaeon
GCATTCACCTCGGCGAAGGTCCACGCCTGGCCCGTAGCCGGATTGGTCGTCCAGGTGTCGCTTAGTGATCGATACTGACTAGGCAGAGACCGGGAGCTTCCCGAATAGCCATTCGCCCTCAGTTTGATCTCCCCACCACCACAGGTGGGATCGTGGATGCAACCCGTGTTGTCTGCCCGGGCGACGGCGGAAATCGTAACGGAGACAACGGTACCACCGTTGGGCGCAATGTCCTGGATCGCATACATGTCCACGTTCCCGATCGTAGAGGACTCTACGCGGGTCGTTTCGCCATCCGAGGTGGCTTCGTCGACACACTGCCAATTCGGTGTACAGCCGACGGGTGTCCATTGGGGCGTGGACCCTGCCCCATTCGGCCGCAGCACCACGGTCGTCGCGTTCTGGTCCAGCTGGAGCCGGTTCCCAATGGCATCGTACGTGTACGACTGGGACCCGAACCCGCCCGAGGCCGTGAGAAGCCGGTCGAGCCTGTCGTACGAGAAGGTCGCCGAGCCCATCATGACGACGTTCCCCGAATAGTCGTACCCGTATCCGAGGTTCAAGTACGTCGTCTGCCCGTACGTCGCCTTGATCGATGTGGGCCATCCGCGGCCGTTGTAGGCGTACGACTCGACGACGCCGTTGCCGAACGTAGCATTGTTCGTGAGGTCGTCCGCTGAGTACGCGAACGAGGCGTACGTCGCGGACGCGTCCTTCACCTGGCTCGTCCGGCCGACGCCGTTGTAGAGATAGGTTATGGCCGAGTTGTCAGGATAGACGAGCTTGGTCAGTCGGCCGGCGGAATCGTAGGAATAGCCGATCCCGTACGAGGCGCCGGCGATCGTGTCCGTCTCGCTCGTTGCGCGATCGATGCCGTCGTACACGTAGGCCACGGTTGTCACCGGATTCGTGGCGTAGTTCGTAACCGCTGTTGGATTGTCATTCAGGTCGTACATATAGCTGACGTCGGGATTCGGCGTCGTGCCGCTGTAGTCGACGATGATTATCCGGTGGCGGGCATCATAACCGTAAGTGGTCACCCGTCCCACCCGGTCCGTTTTCGTCTGCAGGTGCCCGACCTCGTCATAGGTATACGTCTCGTACTTCGTCGTGTCCGGGTAGATTGTCTACGTGAGGCGATTCAGGTTGTCGTATTGGTGTTGGGTGACTTGGCCCAGCGCGTTCGATACGGACAGGAGGTTCCCGACTTCATCGTACGCGCTGGAGGTTGTGAAGTAGTTCGTCGCATCGTAGTACTCCCGCACCGCGGTCATCCGACCGCCCACATCGTACAGATACTGAGCTTCCCGCCCGTTCTCCGCAAAGACCGTTCTGATCCGGTTCGCGTCATCGTAGGAGATCGACACGGGAGGCGCGTTCCCCGGATATGTGACGGACGTTGGTCGTCCGAGGAAGTCGTATCCGTAGGAGGTGGTGAAGCTGGCCGTCGAATTACGGGCGACGGTTCGGCCCGTGATCTGATCGCGGAAGTTGTAGCTGAGGGTCTGCCACGACACGAGCGACTGGAAGTAGTCACGACGAACGACCCGGGTGAGCGAATCGAAGTAGGCCTTCTGGTAGAATCCTTTCTCGCTCCCGGAGAAGATTGCGGAGATGTCCGAGGCAGAGAGGGCGAGGCTGAACATCTGCACTTCGTCGATCGTTCCCGAAAAGAACAGCGGACACGAGTTCGGATCGATTCGGTCGCTCGAGCCGATCCCGAGGTCGTCCGGGGTGCTGATGTCCCACGTGGAGGTGTCGATCGTCGGGCCGGTCGTGTCGATCACCCCGTCGACGTACAGCTTGCCAATCGTCGACATGCTCTGGAGGCCCGTGACAACGAAGGAGACGAGATGCCAGGCTCCGTCGTTGATCGCATGGCCCGACACGACTTGGTAGTAGGGAGACCCACCCTGATTGTTGAACGTTCCCCGCAGGTATCCGGATTGCGTGATGAGCTTGTAGCCTCCCACGTTGCAGGATCCTCCTTTGGCCACGATCTCGTTGTCGGTCGATGTCGACGTCGTCTTGATCCAGGCTGAGACGGTGAAGTCACCCGACGTGATCTGGACCGGCACCCGGTTCCCGGCGTTGATCCAGTCGCTGGTCCCGCCGAAGGTCCGTGCGTTGCCGATCTTTCCAGGCCCAGAGGTCGTCCCCACGATCGTGCCCTGGTCTCCTCTGCCGGAGAGGTCCTCGAGCTTGCCGTTCAGGAGCGACTCCATGTCGAAGTGGAGGAGTCGAGGTCGGCTCGTCGGCTCGTAGACGGTGATGCCATTGTCTTGGTCGTCATACGCCCGGTTCGACGACGAAAGGAGGCCGAAGGTGGTCGCATAGAGCGAACCGATCTCCGCTTGGGTTAACACCCGCTTGAAGATGTACGCCTCGTCGATCTTGCCGTCGAGGGCGGTCGCCCCGGCGTCGGACCCGAACTCGTAGCGGCTGAAGGACCCTCCTCCAAAGGTCGTCGTCTGGTTGTACCTCTCGACGCCGTTCACGAAGATGACCTTCCGGGAACCGGTGTACACGACGGCGACGTGATACCATCGGCCGTTCGTCATCGTGACCGAGGATCCGGCGGTGCCGGCGTTGTCGAAGACCCGGAGCTCGTTCGTCGACGCCATGAAGGGAACCACGCGGAACGTCGAGCCGGTCCCGTCGTCGAAACGCGCGAGGTTCTGCTGGACGTTCAGCGTGTCGGCCTTCACCCAAAAGGTGAAGGATACGCCGGCCGAAATCGGGACGCTCGGGCTGAGAGTATTCGGCCCGACCCGGTGGGTTGCCGTTCCCCCTGCTTGATTTGGAAAGTCCCGAGCTAGGCCCCATCTGCCTGGCATGGAAGCGGTCCCGGTGATCGCCCCGTGATTGCCGAAGGAGGACAAATCCTGCATCCGGGGTGTCGCCTCCTCGGTCGTCCACTCCATGTCGAGATACAGGACTTCGGAGGTTGACGGCTGGTCGTAGTGAAAATCCCCGGTCGGCCGCCCGAGGAGATCGTACGTGGTTCGAGTCAGGTAGCCCCGACCGTCGAGCTGCGAGAGCGGCCATCCTGTCACAGGGTCATAGGTCGAACGACCGCGTACGCCTACGGTATCCGAAACCTGCGTCACATACGCCTTGGAGTAGGTCGGCGAATACGCGTATGACACCGTGTTCTGATTCGGGTCGGTGACGGACGTCACGAGG
>VBLS01000297.1:3234-3731 GCA_005878635.1 Methanobacteriota archaeon
GTGTATAACGGACGTACATCTCCTGTTGCACAAGGGGCTGTGCGAAGCGACCGGTCTGGTATTCCAGCGCCCCGGCGAGTCGATCGTGGGTCGCCGTCTCGATTCCCGCATTCGGATAGAACGACGTCGCGGAATACGTGTAGTAGTCGCCACCCCAGAGCGATAGGACAGGGCTGCGATAGACGGCCGTTTGGGACGAGTCTTTGAGGACAAAGTAGCCGTCGAACGGAAACACATTGATCCGACGCGACGAGCCGTAGAGGTCCAAATACTGCGCCGTCTGGCCGGCGGGTACGACGCCCGATGTGACAAAGATGTCTTTCGTGTCGTACAGTTGGATGGTCCATCCTTGCGAGAGCCCGCCCATCCACACGCGCCCCGTATCGATGTCCCCCTCCGCCGAGAAGTCCCACGCCGCTTGGCCGCCGTACAGAGTGTAAGCGATCCCCTTGATCGGAGAGGTCGTCGCCGTCCCGACGTCGTCGCTCTTGACGATG
>VBLS01000194.1 GCA_005878635.1 Methanobacteriota archaeon
CGGACGATGTCCTGGCCTTCCAGGAACACGAGATTCCTCGCCCGAGCATATGCCTTTGCATCTTCCTTCGAGAGGGCTCGTCCGTCGTCGGCCATCATCTCGCAAATCGTCGCGGTCGGCCCGAGGCCGGCCATGATCATCAGCGCCGTCGTGAGCTCCGTGTGACCTCGGCGCCCCTCGAGGAGCGGCTCCGCCGCGTTGAGGAGCGGGACGTGACCGGGAGAGCGGAACTCGTCCGCGAAGGCGTGCGCGGCCCATCCGTTCTCGCGCTTGAGGGCCTCCTTCGCGATCGCCGCGAGTCGGGCGATCGTCGTGGCCCGGTCCTTGTCGGTGACGCCCGTGAAGGTGTCCCGGTGGTTCACGGAAATGGAGAAAGCGCTGTGCCGATCGTATTTGATATCCTCGGCGGACACGGCATTGAGGACCGGATAAGTCGACCCAGCATGTCGGAGGACGTCGGTCATGAAGGGCAGCCCGATCCGATGCCGGACCTCCCCCGAGAGGGTCATGCAGATCAGGCCTCCGGCTTCCTTCCGCAAGGTCCGGATGGCGGCCGGCGAGACGAACTCGCTCGCGATCGTCAGGTCCGTCTCGGCCTCTCGGCCATCGGCGTCGTAGACGAGGACGAACTCGCCGCGACCGAGGGCCGAAATCGCGCGATCGAAGTCCACGATTCGAAGGACTGCCGCGGCGTATATCAAGATTATTGTAAGAACGATTTTTCTGGTAATGCTCCCAGGCGAGGCGGAGTCCTTATTTCGTCGCGCCGGATGCGGACGTCGATGCTCGACGTGCGCGCTGTCGCGGCGGTGGACCCGGGAGGGATGCGGGAGATCATCGCGTCGCTTCCCGAACAGCTGTCGGCGGGCATGGAGGTCGGCGGATCGACCCGGGTCCCGATCGACGAGGCCCAACGGATCTTCATCGTCGGCATGGGCGGTTCCGCGATCGGCGGCGATGTGTTCGCCTCGTGGCTCGCGGACCGCGCGAAGGTCCCGATCGAGGTCATCCGCGATTACCGGATTCCGGCGTATGGCCGCCCCGAGGATCTCTTGGTCGCCGTGTCGTACTCCGGAAACACGGAGGAGACGCTCGCGGCGACGGCGCAGGCCATCAAACTCGGGTGCCGCGTCGTCGCCATCACGTCCGGGGGCACGCTCCGCGATCTCGTGCGGGCGAACGACATGCCCGTGCTGCCCGTCCCGACCGGACTTCCTCCCCGCGGGGCCTTCGGCCACCTCTTCGGAATCCTCGCGGGGATCGGCGGCGACTGGGCGGTCGGAAATCTCACGGACGAACTCGGACAGGCAACCAATCACCTCCGGTCGCTCCGGAAGGCGCTTCGTCCCGAGAGCGGGGTGCGGTCGAACCGAGCGAAGTCCCTCGCCCTCCGGATCCGGTCGACGGTCCCGGTAATCTACGGGGCCGGCCCGTTCGTCGCGATTGCCCGCCGCTGGCAGACGCAGCTCAATGAGAATGCGAAGGTCCTCGCTTTTTCTTCGACCTTCCCGGAGGCCGATCACAACGAGCTCGTCGGATGGGTCGAGGACGCCCGCGCGCGGACGCACCGCGCGATCCTCCTCCGAGACCGCGATGAACCGCCGGAACTCCGGCGCCAACTCGACATCACGGTCTCCCTCATGTCCCGCAAGGCGAAGGTCGAGCAGGTCCACGATGAGGGACCGACCCTCGTGAGCCGGATGCTCGGGACGCTGTACCTCGGCGACTACGTGAGCCTGTACCTCGCGGCCCTCCGCCGGGTGGACCCACTCGTCCTGAAGCCGATCCAGGCGTTGAAGGCGAAACTCGCGGAGAGCCATCGAAAGGGCTGAACGCCGAGGGGGAGAGTTTCAGGCGGCCGTCGTCAGAGCGGCGGGAGCCATTTGAACTCCCGAGGGCTTACGCCCACCAGCTCTCCAGGCTGGCGCCCTACCGGACTAGGCGACCTCGGCACCCAGCGTCGCGACCATCGGGTCTATCGGTATAAAGATTGCCCGCTCAACGCGCCGCGGCGGCCTGAAACGCACGGGCCATCTCGACGCGGTCGCGTCCGGAGGGGTGGCTATAAAACAGCCATCTCTCCCAGCGGCGCGGGTCGGCGACTCCGAGGTTGAGGTCGTGAAGCTTGACCATCGCCGCGGCGAAACTCGCCGGATCTCCCGTGATCTGCAGGGAAAAGCGGTCCGCGCGACCCTCGCGGGACCGCGAAGCGAACAACTCGACGGGACGAAACGGGATCGCGAAGAGCGTGAAGAGCGTGACGAGGAGCGGGAGCCCCGCGATGTCTCCCGGCGAGCGGACTCCGAAGAATGGGTAGACGGCGGCATAGGTCCAAGCGGCGGCGGCAAGGATCGCCAAGGAGACGAGGGATCCTCCGACGAATCCGCGAATCGGATCTCGATTTCTCTGATGGGCTAACTCGTGGGCGAGGACGGTCTCGATTTCTTCCGGCGTGAAGGCCTGGAGGAGGGTGTCCGTCACCACGACCCTCCGGGTCCGACCGAACCCCATGACCGCCGCATTCGATCGGCGCGTCTTGGCCGAAGCGCGGAGTTCGAACACCCCGACGATCGGCACATGGGCCTTCGTCGCGAGCGCTTCGAACCGGGTCCGCAGAACCGGATCGCTCAGCGGTCGAAATCGGTAGAAAAGGGGCACGAGGACGACGGGGGCGAGGAACCCGAGGAGTGCGGACACCGCGATTCCCACGAGCCATGCCGCGACCCACCACCAAGGCGAGGCAGCCAGCAACCAGAGGAGGACGTCGCCTACGACGATGGACGCCGCCAGGCCGAGCCCCGCCGACTTGCCGAAGTCCTTCCACCAGCTAGCGAGCGTCTGCGAGGACATCCCCGCGGCCTTCTCCAACCGATATCCGCCAAGGAAGGCGAAGGGCAGTTCGATCGCGACGAAGAGGGCGTACAGGAGGACGAGGAACAGGACGGAGGAGGCCCAGGAGGGCCAATGGAACGAGAGGACGGAATCCCGGAGGAGAAACGAGCCACCGAGGATGAGGGCGAGGACCGCCAAGCCGGAGGCGACGGTCCGCGCCACCGAGAGCCGCAGCCGTCCGCGGCGGAGGTCTCGCGCCCTCGCCTGTCGATCGGCATCGAAGCCCCACCCGTCGACGACCATCGATCACTTCCAGAGTTTCGGGTAGGTCCCAGGCTCCATCAAGACCCGGCCGGTGTCGGCGGCCGTACCCGATTTCGCGATCACGATTTCGTCCGTCGTCATCAAGGCCTTGGACAGAGCGACCGCCTCGCCTTTTCCTGTGAAGACGCCGACGGCCGCGCCGCGTTGAAGATGCTGCGAGAGCTTGGCGACGCCGGGGACCGCCAGGTTCGCCCCGTGGCAAATCGAGTCAACGGCGGTGTCCTTCACCACGATCCTCGGCAAATGGCCCAACAGGTCCTCGATCGGCCGGAGGATGGCCCGGACCGCGGTCTCGTCACCCTCCTCCTTCGCGAAGGCCAACGCGTCCCGGAACGCGTTCAACGGCCGCGCGTCCGACTCCGAGAAGCTGGCCGTCCGGGTGCGGCGGAGGTCGACCAGATTGGCGCCGACCCCGAGGGCCTCCCCGAGGTCCACGGCCAGCGTGCGGATGTACGTCCCCGACTCGCAGCGCACGCGGAAGAGGACGTCCCGTCCGTCGACCTCCAGAGGTTCGAGTTCGTAGACATGCCGCGTCCTTTGCTCCCGCTTCACCGCCGACCGGACCGGTGGAACCTGGTAAATCTCTCCGACGAAACGCTGCATCATCGATCGGATGCGCCGGGGGTCCACATCCTGATGGAGCTGTAGGACGCCGACGTATTCCTTGTCTCCCGCGAGGAGGGCGTCGACCGCGCGGGTCGCATCTGCGAGGGCGACCGGGAGGACGCCCGTCACGCGCGGGTCCAACGTGCCCGAGTGCCCCGCTTTGCGGACCCCGAACATGTCCCGGACCCAGGCGCTCACCTGATGCGACGTCGGGCCCGCGGGCTTGTCCACGATCGCCACGCCGAGACGGATCCGCTGCTCGAGGGACCGGTCTTCCGGGCGGGTTCCATGCTTCGAATCCGGGGTCTCATGGAGGACGACGAGGTCGCTCATCCCCGCACCCGCGCGGCGATCGTCACGACGATCTCATCCGGCGTCTTATCGGCGGAGTCGATCACGAAATCGAAGACGCTCGTGTCCCGCAAGTCGATGCCGTAAATCTGCTTGTACCGAATCCGTTCGGATTCTTCCCGTGCCACGACTTCCCGTCGGGCCTCGGCCACCGGCTTCTTTTCCCGTTGCGCGATCCGCTGGGCCCGCACCTCGAGCGGGGCGTTGATCAGCACCTTCAGGCACGGGATCCCTTCCCGTGTCAGGAGGTGAGCCTGGATCCGCCCGTCGACCACCACGTTCGTTCGTACGGCCTCCTTCGCGCGGATCTCCTCGAGGATTGCGCGATCGAGCGCGCGGTCGATCGATGGATCCTTTTCCGCGGCGCGGCCGAGGGCCTCCAGACTCAGGCCACGAGCCTTCGCCATGGCCCGGAACTTCGTCCCCGCGGAGATGAGGGCGTACCCATGGGCCTTCGCCCAGCGCTCGGCGACCGTCGTCTTGCCGCTGCCCGGCGGCCCGCCGATCACCAAGATCATCCGCGTCCCCTCACGCGGTCTCGGTCGGCCCGATTTGGAGTGAGCCCCCCAGCCCCTCGAGGCGCCGTCGAAAGCGGACGTACTTCAAGACTCGGGTGACGATCTGGCCGAACGGGATCGCGAGGAGGGAATAGAGGAGGACCCAGGAAGGGAACAGGTAGGCGGAGTTCAGGAACACATGGTCGGACCAGGGGACCGCGATCCATTGGTTGCCCAGGTTCGACAAGGTCACGTCGACGAAGAGCCGCAGCCAGGTGAAGATCACGATGAACAGGAACAGCGTCCAGGCCATCGACTTGAGCGGCGTGGTCTGCATCTCCATCGTGTCCTTCAGGAAACCTTGTTGGGCCTCCTTGAGCTTCGCGAGTTTCGTCGTCTGACCTTTGCGCATGGCCTCCATCTGCTCCCGCCGCCACGAGGCCATGACCTTCTGCGTCCGCGCCATCTTCACCCAGTTCGTGTAGTGGTCGCGGATGACGGAGGAGATCGTCGTCGTCAGGATGCCGGCGAGGAGGATCGTCAGGGTGGGGTAGGCGCCTCCGAACCCGATGGCCGGGGCGAGGGCCTTGTCCGCGTACGAGGCGAACCCGATTCCGACATCGGGGCTGATGATCGCATAGATGGCCAGGAGCCCGAGGAAGATCATGATGAAGCGGCTGATGCTCGGGGGCGGCCGGGGGAGCGCCGAACCCGCGGCCCGCGACGGTTCCGGAGCGGACGGCTCCTCCGTGGCCGACTCTTCGTCGGCCGGTTCCTCGGAGTCGGATTCCTCTTGTTCCGAGGCCGAATCGTCCTCGGAGGTGCCGGAATCCTCGGTCACGAATTCGCCAATGGACCTGTTGATATAAGGATTTGCAGCGCGACTTCCGGCACTCAATTGCTCTCGGCGGCCGCGGGGGATTGGCCGAGCGCCGCCTGGATTTTCCCCGCGAGGTCTTCGTAGCGCTCGGAGAGGGCCTTCTCCTGCTTCTGGAGCGATTTGACTCGGATCGTCAGGGTCTCCTTGTGCTCCTCGAGCTCTTTCTTGATCGCTTCGCGGTCGTCCTGACGGACGAGGAGCATGCCGATGCTCTTGTAGATCGGCGTGTCGCCGGAGACCTTGTTCAGTTCTTCCAACGTGCCTTCGATCTCCCGGAGCTTCGCTTCGAGTTGCACGCGCTGGCTCGCGAGGACCTGGAGTTGGTTCTGCAGCTGCTGATATTGGGCGATCTGATTCTGAAGCTGAGGCGAGATCTCCTTCACGGCGTCACCTCGCGCCGCACGCGCGCGGCAACGTCCGCCCATCGCAAATACGAGTTCACCGCCGCCCGGAGCGCGCCCGTGTCGTCCGCGACGATCGTGAGGGCGACGCGGCCTGGGGACGCGCGCAAGGACACGCGTGCCTTCGGCACGTCTCGGCCGGCTTCCGGCCGGAGCGACTCGTACACGACCCGCGCATCCGGGCCCGCGAACGTGATCGTCGCGCGGCGCATGGTCATCGCGCCTTGACGACCTTCTTCACATTCGGCCGCTCTTTGTAGAACATCTTCGAGCCGCAACGCTCGCACTGGATCCCGACCGTGTTGATATTCGCCCGGATCGGTTCGAGGCACTTGGCGCACTTGTACATCTCAGGCGTCCTCCGGTTTGGGTTCGGCCTCTTTGCCCGCCTCTTCGACTTCCCGTTTGAACGACGTCGTCACGATGGGGCGATACGCGCCGCCGGCGAACACGTACCCGCATCGTCGGCATTTCCAAACGCCCGTCGAGGCGCGGCGCACCGCGATCGCGGCGCACCGGGGACAGGCATGTCGGTGCTTCAGGCCCTCCTCGATCTCTTGGACCCGGCGGCGGATCCGGACTCCATAGCGTGGCCCGAACCGGGCGACCATTCCCGCCTTCCGGGTGCGACGTGCCATGGAGGACCTCAAGAGGAGCGTAGCAACGGACGGATCCCGCGGCCAACGCGCTGGGCCGTCTCGATAATCCGCTTCACTTCGTCGTAAGTAAAGCTTCCACTTAAGCCTTTTTGCATCGCCCGGATGTCGCCGTTCTCATCCGTCGTCACGGTGATCCGCGCATCGGACATCCGCTCCTCGTCGAGGGCGGGATCGACGAACAGGACGTCCTTGATTTTCGCGGTCGTGACGCTGACGGGCCAATGCTCGACCGGGAGGGGGAAGTCGTCTCCGAGGCCCTGGCCCTTCGCCGGGACGACCGTCGACCCGAGGGCCGCGGTGGCGCCGTAGGAGCACGCGTCGAACAGGTTTCCGTCGTAGTCGAGCACGTGGATGTCGATGAACATGATCCAGACCTTCTCCTTCGGGGTGATGCACAACTTCTCCATGTTCACCATCTTCGATTCGCGGATTCCGCGGTCGACCACGCGGGCGAGTTCGATCGCGTCCGGCCGCGGTGGACCCGCTTCGAACGTCGGGCTCGCCAAGGGGACCATCTCGACGCTGGTCGACAGCACGCCCGTGTTCGGGGTGTCCGGATAGGGCTCACCCACGGACATCTTGATGCCGACGAGTACGTCCGTGTTCCCCAGCTTCGCGCGGGCGCTGCCTTCCGCGGTCTTGACGTAGGTGCGCTCGAGGGACAGTTTCCGCGGCTCGTCGAGCGCGCGGCCGTCCACCCGTTGGCCGGTCGATGCGAGCCGGTACACGTGGGCCCGCATCAGGTCCGAGACGATCTCCTCACTCATCAGATCCCCTCCGGCCCGAAGTCGTCTTCCGGCGGGGGCGGTGGAGGCTCGAACTCGGGCGCCGGCGGCGCCGGGAGCGGCGGCGGCTCCTTCAGGATGTCCTCCAACGTCGTGGAGTACCGTCGCCGCAGGGCGTCCCGCTGCATCTCGTAGAGGCGGTGCGTTGCGCCGATCGACAGCTCCATGGCCTTCTCGAACTCGTCCAACGTGAGATGGCCATCCATCTGGAGGAGCACGATCTCGCCCGTCCGCGGGACGATCGCGAGGGGGCAGTCCGCATCCCCGAAATTGTCCTCCTCCTTGTTCAGGTCGAGGCACACGACGCCGTCGATCTTGCCGGACGCGCAGGAGGCCACCAGGTCCCGCATCGGCACCCCCGCGTCCGCGAGGGCCACGCTCGCCGCCGTCAGGCCGGCGCACCGCGTCCCCGCATCGGCCTGCAACACTTCGATGAAGATGTCGACCGATGTCCTCGGGAACTGTTCGCGGAAGACGACCGCCGAGAACGCCTCCGAGATGACCTTGGAAATCTCGACGGACCGCCGATCCGGTCCGGGGCGCTTCCGATCGGACACGCTGAACGGGGCCATGTTGTACCGGCACTGGACGAGCGCCCGCGCCGGGTCCTGCAGGTGCCTCGGGTGGGCCTCCCTCGGCCCGTAGACGGCGGCGAGGACCTTGTTGCCGCCCCACTCGATGTAGGCGGAGCCGTCCGCGCGCCGGAGGACTCCCGCTTCGATCCGGACCGGCCTCAGCTCGTCCGGTTTCCGGCCGTCCAGCCGTCGGCCGTCCGCCCTGATCAATTTCATCTGCTTCTCGATGTGCTCGATGTCTTCCATACGAATTGCTCCTCAGGCGGGCCTCGGGCCCGTCGTGGACCGACGTTCTCGTTCGATGAGCTCCCGGACGGCCTCCGTGAGCCCGTAGGATTGGGCGCGCTCCTCGATCAGGCGGATCGCGCTCGCGGCGACGGCGGTGTCACGGTCCTCTCCGTCCAACCAAATCCGGCCGTTCTGTCCCACGTAGATGTGGCACCCCGTGAGTTCCGTGAGGAGGGAGATCATGCTCCCTTGTTTTCCGATGACCCGGGGGACCTTCGTCGGAGAGATTTCCATCACGATGCCGCCATTGAGACGGCGGGCCTCCCTCTCCTGCATCGTCAGCTGGACCCGCTTGATCTCGTCCACGCTGAGCACGTGGCCCATGATGACGTCGCCGACCTTCAGGTAGCGAGAGGTGTCGCCGAACTCCACCCGCCACGGGGACTCCGTCGCATGGAGAGGGGCTGGATACGGCGAGTTGATGTCGACCAGCCAGTGGGATGGCCCGAGGTCGACGACCTCGCCGATGACCGCGTCCCCTCGTTGAGGGATGTACCGGCCATTGAGGGGGATCACGCTCACGAGGCCGTCATGCTCGTTCCGAATGCCCAATTGCGCCGCGAAAACTTGCCCGCCCTCGATGTACGTTCCCGGTCCGGGCTTCAGCCCGGGGCCGCCGACGGCTTCGCCCGGAATGACAATCGGGCGGAGCGACCCGCTACTTTCCATTGGTGTCTCGCTCTCACGCAACGCGTCGAAATGGAGGCGGCTACTTGAGCCTTTGGGTGCTCGCCTCCCAATCCTTCGATCTGTCGGCAGCAGGGCGCGGATCCCCATCGCCTTCAGTGAATTGGACGGTTCGGACCCTGCGCGGGATGCTTCCAATCCCACCAAGCGTAAACTGCACCTCCGCCCACGATGACGGAGAGGCTGCCGAACCCGATGACGAACGATTCGAGGTTCGTGGAAAGCGCGAAGAAGAGGGTCGCGGCGACGCAGAAGACGGTCAGCGCGACGGACGCGTAGAACCCCGCGGCCGGAGAGATCCAACGGAGGGCATAGCCCGGCATGCGAGTCCGATCACCTGGCCGAGGGATCTCCTAGATCCTCTGATCTGCTTTCAGCACGCGCGTCTCGACGTTCCCTTTCGTCTTCGCGTTGAGCCGCTCGAGGAAGTCCGTCTGCAGGCCGGCGGGCATCTCGACGACGCCGAGCCAGGCCCCGGTCGGAGACCATTCCTCCTTCAGGATCGTCCCGAAGCCTTTGATATCCCCGTACGTCTTCGCGCTGTCCTCGGCGCTCAGCTTCACCGCGATCCGGACCTTCTCGAACCGAATGGGGATCAACGGACGCAACGCGTCGAGGACCTCTTTCACCTGCTCCTCGACCGGCTTGAACGGATCGATGTGGACTTTCGCCTCTTCCATCGCATTCTCGATCCGCTGCGGGGGATGCGGAGCGCCGGTCTGCGGATTGATCGCATTCGCGGCGATGTACTGGACAATCTGCTTGCGCTTCGCTTCGAGCACCTGGCGGCGCTGTTCCGTCGTCAGCTGGATCTCGCCGCGTTGGATGATCTGCTTCGCGACCGAGAGGGGATCCGTCGTCCCGAAGAACTCCGTCATCTTCTCCTCGGAGGCCTTGGACCCCTTGTGGGCGTCCTTGAAGACCTCATCGATGGCCAGCTCTTTCAGGAGGTCCACCTCCTTCCCGTCGCGGACCTTCGCGACGGCCTCGGGCTTGACGAGGACCTCGAACTTCTCGCCCGACTTCTCGAACCGGGCGATGACGTATTCCTTGAAAATGTCGTCCCGGCGATCGCTTCGAAGCTCTTTGGGCATGACTTCGCCTAGGAGGCGTGGGGGACCCGCGTGAGGTACTGGCCCACTTCCGCCTCCGACAGGCGCCGGAACTTCTCGCCTTCGACGATGAGCCCGACCTCGATCGCGCGGGCGTCGAGTTTCTCGCCCTCGGAGGCCTTCTGCAGGGCCTCGAGGCCGAGGACCATCGAGTCGTCCTGGGACATCCCCTCTTTGTACTTCTCCTCGAGGAGCTCCATGACGGCCTGGCGGCCCTGCCCGATGCTGCCGGCCTTGTACGACACGAGGGCGCCGCTCGGGTCCGTCTCGAACAGATGGGTGCCGAGGTCATCGACCCCCGCCACGAGCAGCGCGGTCCCGAACGGGCGCACCCCGCCGTACTGCGTGTAGTTCTGCTTGTAGTCGCAGATCCGCTTCACGAGGAGGTCCACGCCGATCCGTTCGCTGTACGTGACCTTGTTGATCTGGGCGACGAGCCGGGCGTAGTCGACCAGGACCCGGGCGTCGGCGACGAGGCCGGACGTGGCCGCGCCCACGTGCTCGTCGATCTGGAAAATCTTCTCGATCGAGGAGGTCTCGACGAGCCGGGAGCCGATCTTCTTGTCGGCCATCAGGATGATTCCGTTCTTGAACTTCAGGCCGAGCGTGGTATTGCCGCGGGTCACCGCGACCCGTGCGTATTCGACCTGGAACAGGCGGCCGTCGGGGCTGAAGACCGTGATCGCGCGGTCATAGGCCATCTGGCCCGGCTGCATCTGATAAACCTCGGGCCGCTAATAAAGCGGTCACTTATAAGGGTTCTTTTGCCGGTCCACGTCGCGCGCGGTCCTTCGACGTCAGATAGTTCCTCGTCGCGGCGCGAATCGTCCCCGATGTGCCGACGGTCGTCACTTGGACGCGCTCTCCGGCGACCCGATCGAGCCCATTCAGCGCGCGGATGGCGGCGTCCTTCTCGAGGTTCGTCGTCCGGACGAGCCCCGAGCCGCCGTCGAATTGGACGAGCCAGAGTCGGGGCGACAACGCTCGCAAGGCCGCGGCGACCTCCTCCCGTTGGAAGGGGCGGGCGCCTCCCAAGCGAAACGCGACGTATCGATAGCGAGGACGATGGGTGCTCACGCTCGGCGGATTGGGGAGAAACGGAAAAAGGTTGGGGAAAAAAAGAGGAGGAGGTCAGTGGACTTCGTCCACTTCGGCGGAGGTCTTCACCGGACCCGTGTACACCTCTTTGCCGAGGAGGGACTTGGACTTGACGCCCGTGATGACGAGGAGGACGCGGACCGT
>VBLS01000298.1:0-1361 GCA_005878635.1 Methanobacteriota archaeon
TACGCCGCCGAGGAGTCCCGCAAAGAGGAGGCCGACGACGGTCGTGACCGGGAGCAGCGCGTTGCGCCGGATGTGCTTGCGGATCACGACGGACTCCGGGAGGCCCTTCGACCACGCCGTCTTGACGTACTCCTGGCCCATCGCGTCGACCATCCCGGAACGGACCATCCGAAGGATGACGCCGAGGAATCCGTAGGTTAGTGTGAGCGCGGGCAAGATGAGGTGCTGGATCGCATTCCAAAAGATCTCTCCGTCTCCATTCAGTGCCGCATCCAGGATGAGGAAGTGAGTCGGCTTCGATTCGAACACGCCCGTTTCGACCAACCAGGCGCGCCCGCTTAGGATGCCCGGGCTCACCTGCCCGTTGATCGGCAACGACGGGACGAACCGGACCGCAAAAATCTGGAGGAGAAGGGCGAGCCAGAAGAGGGGCATCGAGTACCCGGTGAGGGCGACGATGCGCGTCACGTGATCGGAGAGCCGGTCCTTGCGGACCGCCGAGACGGTGCCCAGGGGGATGCCGAGGAACGTGGCTAGGAACGTAGCCGCGACGGCCAGCTCGACCGTGGGGGGGAAGAACAGGACCAGGGCCGAGGTGACGGTCCCATGGTACAGTTCCGTGTTCGTGAAGCCCCAGTCTCCGCGAAACAGTAGGCCAAGATAGTAGACGTACTGGACCGGAATCGGATCGTCGAGATGGAGTAGCGCCCGGGCCGCAGCAATCTGCTGCTCCCGAGGGATCGGGCTGCGCAAGTTCAGATACGTCTCCACGAGCTGATCGGGGGGCACGGCCCGGCTCAAGACGAAAGTAATGAGTGTCACGCCAATCAGCGTGGGTATCAGAAGGAACAAACGACGCACGACGAACAACAGGAGGCGCATCCGGTCACTGCGACCAATCCGTGCGGTTGTATATCTTTTGCGCTACCTCCGAGGGGGCCTCTGGCCGGGTGTGTGTTTAAGCCACAGTCTGTCATGATATCTTGCGTTGTCCAGCCGCGGCGAAGCTCCGGACAGAACGCGGGTTGCGAACCGAGTTCTGATCACGGAAGAAGCGCGGGACGGTTCCTCTCTCTCCTCAGGGTTTTCGCTACGACATCCTGAGGTCGCGTACGTATTCGGCGATATGCTGCGTTGGCTTTTCGTCGTCGGCTGCCTGGCCGTCGATCTTTTTGTCACCGTGCAGGTCCACCTCTCTTTTCCGTCGACGGAACGAGTCCTGTTCCCGGTCCTCGCGGTGGGATTCCTCATGCTCACCTACTCTGAGCTCCGACTCTACCGCATCCTTTGGCCGGCCTCCCGGCGACGACGAATCGTCGAGATCGTCGAGGGTCGAGGACACTAGAGACTCTCGGGCTTTC
>VBLS01000298.1:1405-3142 GCA_005878635.1 Methanobacteriota archaeon
TCCGACGGTGCCGGGACCCGGCGAACTGCTGGTCGCGACCGCCCCTTGGATCGTGCCGGACTTCGTCAGCAGATTGTAGAGGATGTCCGTCCCCCCGAGCATCGGGTTGCCTTCGAGCGGGATCCCCTGAATCCACGTACGGTAGACGAAGAACGAATATTGCTGCTGGGCGGGAACGTAAATCGTGAGGTTCAGCATCGCTTCTCGCTGGGCCCGGCGAGACAAATCGACGACGAGGTTGATATCGGTCTCGGTGAGGCTCGCGTTGATCCAGTCCGAGATGTTTTGGGCCGCATCGGCCTGCGCCGTCTGGCCCTTTGATCGAAGGTAGCTGATGTTGAACCCGTTTCCCGTCGGGTAGGTGCCGCCGGGCCCGGCTGCATTTGCGGGCTCCAGCATCGGGTAAGTGTAGTCCGTCGGATACGGATAGTCGGGCAGCCAACCCAAATACCAAAGAGCCATGCGGTTCGTATGCGGGCTCGACTCGGCTATGATGTCGTGAAACGACATCGTGAGCGTGTTGATGACAATTTTTCCCGGAGGCCCAAGCCTCTGGAGGTTGTTGCCCCAAGCTCGGGCTTCAGCCAAGTTTACCGGGTCCGCCGTGGGAACAACGATGGTGAGCGTGAAGGCAGCGTTTGCCCAGCCCCCATTCGCGGTCACAAATGCTGTTTGATTGTAGTATTGTCGAGCGCGGACCAGGTCGAATACGTTGTTGCTAGATAGGTTTTCGTAGCCGATCATGCCATTCGGAATGATTCCGTTAAAGGTGTCCGCGAACTTTGCATTGAAGTGCTTGTTGCCAACGATTTCGTCGAGATAATTTCCGAAATCGTATGCGTAGAAGAACGCCTTTCGCATGTTTTGGTCGACGAAGAAGTCGGAGGGGACTGTATTGTCAGAACTCGGAGCAATCTCCATGTTGAAGTTCCACCAAAACAGGTTAAGGGTCGGTACGAACTCGATGTGGACCAGACCGTCCGTCTGCATCCGCCGCATCACGTCGAACCGATTACTCGGATTGTAGGTCGTGATATCGGCCTGTCCCGATTCCAGCGACAACTCGCGAGTTGAAGCGGATTCGACATATTGAAGGAACACCCGTTCGACCGTGGGGGCGGGAATGCCAGGCAACGCCTGGAAATTCGGATTGCGTTTCAACGCGACGGACTCGCCGGGCACGACATAATCGACGGCATACGGGCCGGATCCCATCGTGTGGTCCCGCCAGTAGGGGACGTAGTCTGTAAGGTTGCCGTATTTCTGGTAGTTCGCGAAGCCGGCCGGGGTCCAAACGAGCTTGGGACCATTCGCCTCGAGCCACTTCCAGCTTACGACGGAAGAGCCAAGAGGGTCCGCGATAATCTGGAACCACAGCAATTCCGGAACTGAGTACGCGAGATGAAACGTAACGTTCCCTGTCGTGTTGTCTACGGAAACCGCGTTGTTAACGTTGTCGAAAGTCAGATCGGCATGTGAGATGCTCGGAAGGAGGTACTGCGACTGAATCCATCCGCTCGTGAAGGGGTCGCCAAACACAAACAGCATCGTACGGGTGAAGGAATACTTCACATCCCAAGGGGTCACCGAGGTGCCATCCGCGAACTTCGCACCAGGCCGCAGATGGAAGGTATAGGTCTTGTGGTCCGCGCTGATCGAGCCATCCGTCGTGGACGGGATCTTGTCCGCTAGCACGGGCACGAACACGTCGGACTTCGTCCCGTCGTACCAAAGGAG
>VBLS01000195.1 GCA_005878635.1 Methanobacteriota archaeon
TCGGGCGATCGAGAACGCGATGCCTCTCGTGTACACGAACCTGGTCGGCACCGAGCTGAACATTGTCTTCCAGGGCGGCACGCAGGCGATCGGTCCGCGCGGGGAGAACCTCGGTCAGGCCGAAGATTTCGTCGAGTCCACCGTCATTGCCGACGTCGACCTGCGAGACGTTCCGACCGCCCGGACGTTCCGACCGACGCTTCGTGACACGCGGAAGGAATTCTGGGAACCGGTCGCTCCGACCATCCCGGTGCGTCGTGCGTGAGTGAGAAGTCCGACTCGCTCGTTCGAGAGGCCCTCACGGGTTCAGCCCTTCGGTGCGACCCATTCCCCGAGGACAGAGGGCAACGCCTTCCGGGTCTCGATCCCCGCCTTCGCGCACCACGCGTCAAGGCCCGGCAGGACTTGTGGTTCGATCGCGAGTCGGTAGACGCAGACCGCACCGAACACGGCGGGAAAGAGACGCACGGCCCAGAGGCCCAGGTCGTACAGTGCCAATTCGTACGAAAACCCGGAGGTGTGCAAGAGCGTGACGAAACCGGCGAGGATCGCCACGGCGCCGACCGGCCCGAGAGTCCGCTCGAACCACTCGGCAGGCCGGACGACCTCGCCGCGCGCCGGATTCACGAGACGTAGCTCGAGCCCGTCCAAGAGCCATGCACCCGGGAGGAGCGACGTCAAGAGACCCGCGAGAAGGAGGATCGGGAAGGCCACGAAGCCAACCACGAGCTGACGCAGGTCGGCGGTCCCCTGGAGGAACAGGATTTCGGCCATCACGAGGACATCAATCGCGAACGGCGCGACGGACATCAGGAGGGTGTCGCGGAGCCGGATCGGCTCGGAGGCGGGCAGCCGCACGTAGACGCCGTCCTTGCCGAAGAGCTTCCTATGGGCGTGATAGGCACCTCGGGCGAGGGCCGGGGAGAACGCAGGAATCAGCCAGAGGGCCACCGGGACCAATGCGACCGCCAGGAAGTACGCGGGGGTTTCTCGAATCCCGACACGGCGCCCCAGGAGCAGGCAGGAGACCGTAGTGCAGGAGGAGAGCGACCCCGAGGACGACCGCGAATCCAAGGACATGCGACCGGGCCGCGCGCTCCACGATCGGCCGCAAAGCCAGAAAACCATTTGGTCCTTCCGGAGGGACGCCTACCTCGAACGGGACCGTCGCGAGGATTCCTCAATCGTCCGCGTGAGCGCCTCCCCCATCCGACGGTAGCCCTCGACGTCCGGATGGAGGCCGTCGGGAGAGCCGCGCAGGCGATGGAGGGCGTTCGGGTCCGCGACCGCGACGTGTGTGTCCGCAAAGGGGATGTCGAGGACCTTGGCGATCGATTCGATCCAGGTGTTGAGGGCGAAGATCGCGGCCGTCGCCCGCGGCGTCGCGCGATCGTACGGCAAGACGCTCGCCGCCACCGGTACAATCGCGGCGTCGAGGGCGTCCGCATACATCGCCGCGAGTTCCCGCTCGACCGATTCCGCTTCGGAGCCGGAGAAGATGTCATTGACGCCGGCCAAAATGATCGCGTAGGACGGCCTCACCTGCCGAACATCCCGATCGAACCTCGCACGGATCTGAGCCGCCGTCTGACCGTTGATCCCTCGATTGAGGACGGTCCACTCCGGATGCGCCCGCATCATCCAATACGCGTACTGGCTCTCCGGATTGCCCTCGCCGTGCGGTGGGGCCTCCAACGGCGAACGGAACGCCGGCGTCCCTGCGGTCGTCGAATCCCCGAGGCCGACGATGACGACGCGCCGGGATGCCATGGAACGCCGCTCCCGAACGACTCTCCGCGGTTAACCGTGCGCTTCGAGCGGACGGGCATCATCGAGGGGATGCATCGAACTTTTTATTCGTCGACCCGGTACCGAAGCGGATGCCCCGGGCGGTGAAGCCGGGCCGGAAGCGAGACGGCCGCCTCGGCCCGCCGCAAGGCTATCCGAAGGATCCGGACCGTTACGCGGACCCCGCGAACTGGAAGTATCCGGTCCATACGCCGTTCCACGCGCGAGCCGCCCGCCGATATTTCAACGAGCCCCGGAACCGGGCCAAGTACACGCCGGAGGAGCAGGCCTACATCGACAAGAAGATCAACGAGGCGCTCGAGCGATTCGGCGTCGCGGTCAAGATCCGCGGCGGCCAGGTCGAGGACGAAGCGGGCACGATCCAGGCGGACGTACCGCTGAATAAGGACATCGACAAGATGACCTTCGAGGAGCTCCTCCTCGTCTTCCTGGGGAAGAATCGGCTGGCCTCCGCGAAGGCGATCGACCCGGCTCTCGTCTCCGTCGACAAGGAGACGGAGACGCTCCTCTCCGGTCGCGTGAAGGATTACTCCGTCCTCATCGACCGACACCAGAAACGCCTCGAGCATGACTGCGTCGACTTCCAAACGAATCGAGCGGTCGGCCGACTCATGTGCAAACACCTTGGCGCGTTCCTCATGCGGCTGGACCGGCCGAAGGCCACCCGCTTCCTCCGCGAACTGCTCCGCGAACGGGACCGTTGGACCTTCGAGTGAGTCGCGCCTAGAGTCGGCCGAAATCCGCCTCGCGGTCCTTTCTCCGAGCTTCGCGATCCGCAGGACGCGGGAGAGGCGCGTTGCACGAACCGCAGACGCCGCCGGCCTCCAAGCAGGCCTTGCACAGCCACGCGCCGCAGGCATGTCGTTCGATCCCGAGCGCGTGGTGGGCCTCGCATTTGGTCGGGGCCGCCTCGACGGGCTTGGTCGGGGCCTTCGGGGCCGGCGGTTTTCGCGATTCGACGTCGTCGGGCCGATCGGCCTCCGCTTCGTCGTCCTCCGCCCCTTCGTCCTTCCGGACGGTGCGGGCCTCGGCCTTCGGCTTCTTCGCCTTGGTCTCAAGCCGAGGCTTCGTAGTGATCTTGTAGCCGCCGCCCTCGAAGATCTTGAGGGACACCTCGAGCTTCTTCGCCTCAAAGGGCCCCAGGTGCAGTTCCTTCGCCAAGTCGACGAGGTTCCATTCTTCCTTCGGCAGGTCCAGCGCCTGGCGGATCAGGTCGTCGTTGTGCCATTCCGGCGTTGGCTCGAGGGGAGCGTCCCGGACCCAGTCGATGTAGCCCCAGATCGTCCGCGCCTCCTCCAGGTCGACATGCGGCAGGACCGTGCTCACGTCCGCGAGCCGCAACGCGTCCAACGTGCGGGCGTTTTCCACATGCTGCAGGACGGCGGCCCCTACTGCTTCGAACTTGCGGAGGTCCTCGGCCTCGATTCGGTCGGGCGCCAACGGCGCGGGCTCGTTGACGTACTTGACGACCTCGTCCAGCGTTTCGAGCGGGACCGAGCAGTAACGGAAGATCTCGTCCCGGGTCGCCGGCCGGGACAGGTGCTTTTCGAAACGGACGACGGCCTCCGCGAACGCTTCGATCTTGGCGATGTGCAGGCGTTCTTCGGCCGTGGCGCGACCGGCCTGGGCCGGTTCGAACGCCGGATCCAGGGCGAGGGCCGCGTCGAAACTCTTGAGGGCGTCGTCGAACCGCTTGAGCCGCATCAGGGAGAGGGCCTTGCCGGTCCACGAGGCCTTGTCGCGGGCGTCGAGCCGCAATGCGCCGTCGTAGGACGTGACCGCGAAGTCGAAACGTCCCGCGCGGTCCTCCGCGGTTGCCCGGATGTACCACAACCCTTTGTCGTCCGGGAGGGCCTCCGTCGCCTGCGCGAGGGCGTCGGCGGCGGCGCGGAACTGTTCCAGCTTCATGTGGAGCAGGCCTTTCGCTCGCCACGCGTCGCCAAAGGATGGCGAGGTCTCGACCGCCGCGTCGAACGCGCGCAGGGCCTCGTCCGACTTCCCGAGGGCGGCGTAGGCTTCCCCGGTCCACGTGAGGACCGCGGCGTCCCTCGGATTGGCCTTCAGGGAGAATTCCAGAGAAGAGATCGCGTCCGCGGCATGATCCGTCCGCAGGAGGCACAGGCCCTTCGTCCGGTGGGCCGCGTAGTGGTTCGGGTCTTTCTGGAGGACGACCGTGAGGAGCGACAGCGCGTCGTCGTAGTGTCCTTGGTGGGCCATGCACGCGGCCTTTCCTCCGAGGAACTCGAGGTTGTTGGGATCGAGGATGAGCCCGTCCTCGAAGACGCGTTGGGCCTCCGGGACCTTGCCGAGGTCCAGCAGGATCTGGCCCTTCGCCGCGAGGGCCGGGCGGTCGCCCGGGTTCAAGCTAAGCGTGTGATCGAAGGCTTCCAGCGCCTCCTTCGGCCGCCCGAGTCGGGACAGGAGGTCGCCCCGGGCGTTCCAGGTCGATCGGTCCATCGGATCGATCCGGGCGGCCCGATCGAGGGTCTCGACCGCGTGGTCGGACCGGCCGAGCCGCTCCAACGCGAGGGCCGTCTGCCGCAACGCGTCCGTATCCTTCCCGTCCAGTTCGAGGAGTCGCTCGCCCGCTTCGACGGCGGCCTTGTGAGATCCCTGGGCCATGAGGAGGTCGCGGCGGAACCGCACGAAATCCGCGCGATCGGGTGCCAGGGATGCCGCCTTCGTGATTGCCGCGAGGGCTTCGCGCCCTTCCCCGACGGCATGCGCGAGGCGCGCCCGACGGGCCCAGGCCTCCTGTTCCTTCGGTTGCGCGGTCGTGAGACGGACGCATACGTCGAGGGCCTCCTTCGTCCGGCCGAGGGCTTCGAACGCGGCGCTCAGACTCCGCAGGGCGGTCGGCTCCTTCGGATCGGACAGGAGGACGGTCTGGAAGACCGGGATCGCCTCTTCGAAACGGTGGAGCTCCATCAAGCAGGCGCCCTGATTGAGGATCGCCGCGGCGTTCGTCGGATCGAGGACCGCGGCCTGACCGAACGCACCGGCGGCCTCCTCGTATCGTTTCAGCGACAGGAGCGCGGAGCCTTTTCCGGCGTACACCTTCGCCTTCCGCGGTTCGAGGGCGAGCGTCCGATCGAACGCGGTGACGGCTTGCTCGTGCCGACCGAGGGCCTCGAGCGAGAGGCCGAGGAGGTACCATCCTTTCGGATCGTCGGGGGCGTAGCGCGTGGTCCTCTGGAGGGAGTCCGCGGCGTCGGCGAAGGCCGCCGTCCGATACTGGGCCTTCGCCTTGTCGTACCACAGGGACGCAGAAGCGGGATTCGCTTCGATTGCCACGTCGAACGCCTTCACCGCCTCCTCGTTCCGACCGAGGCCCAGGAGCAGGGAGGCCTTCCGCCCGGAGGCGTCCGCATTGTGCGGATCGAGCCGCAGGACCGTGTCGTATGCGACGAGCGCCTCCGCCGGCTGTCCGATGGCCTCGTGCGCGGACCCTTTCGCCGTCCAGCTCGTCCGGTCGCTCGGATCCTTCTGGAGGATCACCTCGCACGCGTGCAGGAGGACCTTCGGGCTCTTCGAGAAAGCGAGGGCATCCCGCTGGCCGCGGAGGGCGTCGAGATCGTCCGGCGCTACCACATGGAGCCGGTCGAAGGTCGCGTAGGCCTCCTCCGCCTGGCCGAGGGCCAGGAGGGCGCGCCCTCGGTCCTTGAGGGCCCGCGTGTGATGCGGCTGAATCGCGAGGATCGTGTCGCACGCGGCGACGAGTTCAGGCCAACGCTCCGCTCCCAGGAGGAGTTCGCGTTTCGTCTCCAGTCCCTCGACGGACCGCGGCTCGACTGCCAGGTAGGCATCGAGGGCTCCGACGGCCTCGTCCTTGCGGTTCGACTGGAGGAAGGCATGGGCCTTGGCATACAGCGCGCCCGCGTGGTTTGGCTCGAGGGCGACGACCTTCCCCGCTTCCTGGACGACCTCGTCCCAGCGGGCCAGGTTCCGCAACGCCTCAAGCCGGCCGGTGTGCGGCTTGAGGGACTTCGGGGACAACTGGACCGCGCGGTCGTAGGCATAGACCGCGTCGACGTTCCGGCCGATCCGGCGCAACACCTCCGCTCGACCGTACCAGGCGTTCGCATCCTCATCGCGCTGGCGAATCGCCTCATCGTAGGAACGTAACGCCTCGTCGTTTTGTTTCGCCGCGGCGAGGACGTCCCCGCGGAGCCGCCATGCGTCCGAGTCGTACGGATCGATTTGGATGACTCGATCGAGGCACCGCAGGGCCCGCTGCGGTTCGTCGACGGCGAGGTACGTCCGGGCCTTGCCTTCCAACGCATCCTTCCGATCCGATTCAATCCGGAGGGCGCGGTCGAAGGCCGATTGCGCCT
>VBLS01000196.1 GCA_005878635.1 Methanobacteriota archaeon
GGGACGACGCCCTTCTCGAGGACGAACGTGAGGTAGGTATCATTGCTGACCTGATTCTGGAATATCAAGGACCACGTCGCCGACGTCGCCCACATCCTCGGTTCGACGTCAAACAAGTAACCCTGGGCGGCACTCAGATTCGCCGTCGAGACGTTCACGTTGTTCCGCAGGAGCGTGACAAGAGCGTGTCCGGCCGTCAGGTTAACCTTGACATGCGTAACGAAGGAAAGTCCGAGGGGATCTGGGCTCGTGAAGGTCACGATCTCCCGATCCCTCGCCGAAATGTGCACGACCTGGGGAGCGTCCGAGAGCAGCGTGGTCGCGAGGGAGGGAGTGACGGCGAGGAGCAACACGATTGCGAGGCCGATTGCGAACCCCGCTGTCCGAATCGCCCGGGCCATCGAAGACTTCGCCATGAGGTATCGCTGACCGTCCCTCGGCGCGTGCTTGATCTCGAGATGTCGAAGGAACAACCCGATGATCGCTGAGACGAAACCCATGATCAGACAGATTTCGATGATGCCATTGACCGGGAGGAAGAGTGGCTTGATCCCCGCCCCCTCGGCGTCCAGCCTCGCGAAGATGAGGACGAGCGTGAGGGCGATGATGCCCGCGAAGACCGCTTTGCGGATCCGGCGGATGCGCAAGAGACGGTCCGTTCCCTGGATTCTATCTGCGTACCGCGACATTGGCGACGAGGCCTCTAGTCACCAGTCAAACCAGCCTTCGGATGCTTTCAACCCATAGACGCCAGTCTCAGCGCTGATTTTGAAAGCTCTTCCGTTCGTCGCGTAGGAGGACGCTTAGCTAGCTTGACCGTAGGGCGAGAGGACGTGGTGCTACGCCTACGCGGGCATCGCCCGGCGAACCTCGTCGACCCGACGGGGATGGCAAGAAGACAGCGAAGGCTCTTCGATTGCAATGGGATAGAGGTTTCGCCATGCCTTATATGTCGTACGGGCCCGCACGCTGGGTAGGGTGGATCATGACAGGTAGCGTATGCATCCTGTTAGGTGCGTTGATTCTTGCTTTTCCTGGCAGCTTCAATTCCCCGAACCCGCTCCTCGGTTCGGCTTTCTTCTGGGGGACTGTCGGAGTCGTCGCAGTGAGCGCGGGTTTGTGGGTCGGGAGGCGATCTCATTGGAAGGTTCGAGACTCAAAGGAGTTCAAGAACGGGTGACGGGTCCTCGTCCATGCGACTGGGAGCGCGAAGGCGCGGAATCCCGCGGCAGCCCGGGCAATCACCTGCTTCAGACTTCATCGACGGTAGGGACTACGCTCGTCGGCCTGCCGGGGGGATAAGGCCCTAGATCGCGCCGCAGCCATCGGTGTGTTGCCGAGCGTCCTGCCAGACGACGCCTGGGGTTCTACCCGTCACGTGATAGGACGCTCAGGCAGTCGCTAGGCCTCTGGCACGACCGTAGCGAGTCCCCTGGCCGCGAGGAAGATCGCCAGGTACTGCGGTACGTCGTTTACTCCAGGTGCCAAGTTAAACACTTCGCCCCTAATCTCCATCGTGATTTTATTCTTGAGATTCACGTGGACTCGGTCGTCCGTCCACGTCTTCGGGACGGCGTCGCGGAGCGGACGGAAATCGTCAATCGCACCGCGGGTGAGCGTCACGACCCGCAATCCGGTCTTGCCGTGCAGGGACGACGGCATCCGGATGAGCCGCTTGATGTCCGAGGTGACGGGCTCGTCGGTCTCACCTCGTTGGACGATCCCTTCCAGCGATACGCCGGCTTGGGCGTCGTCGCGGACCGGTTGCAGCTCCTTGACGAGCCGGATGATCAGGTCCCGGCTCCGGTCGGACAGGGACTCGATCTGGCCCTCTCGTAGGCGGTCGATGCCCCGGATGATGCGCGGCTTGGTCGCCCGCGGCTTGAACAGGTTATCGTACAGATTGGACGCGTCCGCGTCCGTCACTCCTTCGAACGAAGTCAGGAACTTGATCGCCTCGTTCGGGCTGAGTCCCTCGAGCTTCGCCGCGAGGCCGTTCACCCCGCGCATGATCTTGCCTCGCCAACCGGCATCCTCCGACGTCGGAGCGACGAGTCGCGTCTTCACCCGCGTGAAACCTTGGAAGTCCTTTCGGTCGAACGCGGATTCCCGAAAGACCGAGCCGACCTCCAGCCCCTTCCCCGTGACATAGTCGACGATCTCACGGCGTTCGTGCGAACCGAGCGACCAGACCCGCTCGTCGAAGACATGGATGTGGTAGCCTCGCCCGCCCGAGAACACGAGGCGCATCGCCTTCGGGTCGAAGCCGAAGTCCGATTGCAGGAAGTCGTCGTAGAGATGGACGATCTTCAGGCGGATCGCTTCGAGCATCTCGGCATAGGACATCGACGCCGCCTTCGGCAAGTGGTCCGCGTCCAGGTCGAAGATGAGATCGGCTCCCAGCCATCCCTTCTCCTCCATCGTCGGCGCGTTCGGATGGTCGTAGTAGGCGCTCGAATAGTAGGCGTGGGTCGGCACCCGGGAGACCAGGAAATCCTTCAGCTCTTCCTCCTTCGAGAAACCGAGATGCCGCTGAACGATCCCGGGCGTCCAGAACATGAAGCCGAACTCGCGGCGACCGAAGCGGTCCGGGAGCGTGGGCTTCGTGCTCTCGTAATATCGGTGGAACTGGGTTCGAAGGAACCGGGTGGTGGCCTCTTTCGCGGGGTCCGTGACCGCCATCCCGGCAGCCATCGAGGCCATGCCCTTAAGGGTTGGCGGGAGGTTGGCGGACCGAGACCAATCAGAGGACGTCGGGTTCGGAGCGGCGTCGAACCGGGTGGCGAATGAATCGAGTGCTGGCCTGGCTGGAGATGTTCGGGCTGTTCGCCCTTCTCTACGTCGGGATCCCCTATGCGGGCCTTCGGATCGACCGAATCTTGGGCCTCTCCCCGCTGCCGATCTTCGTGCGCGGGTTGGGACTCATCCTCCTTTCCGTCGGCGTCGCGATCTTGGCGTGGTGCTTCGCGCTCTTCTCCCGGGTCGGCCGCGGCACCCCGAATCCGGCGATGCCGCCCGAATCGCTCGTGACGATCGGTCCCTACCAATGGACCCGAAATCCGATCGCCCTCGGGCATGCGACCGCCTTGATCGGCCTCTCGCTGTTCCTCGGTTCCGTGTTCGCCGCGGTCATCGTCGTCGTGCTGGCCTTCCCCGTCCACCTCGCGATGCTGCATGAAGAGCGAACCCTGGAGGCCCGGTTCGGCGACGCGTATCGGTTGTACAAGGCCTCCGTGCCGCGTTGGGTGCCGCGGCCTTGGAAGCGCTAGAGTTGGACGGAGACGCTCGCGCTCGCGTTCGGGCCGGCCGCCGGCGTCCGGAGCTGTTGGAGGTGGACGACTTGCACGGCCGCTCCGGCGAGCTGGTGCAGCAGGCCGTCGACGTGGCCCTCTCCGACGACCGCGACGACGTCCCCCTTCGACTCGGCGAGGTGACGGAGCTTCGCAGCCATCGCGGTGTCCCGTTCGTCGATCAGGATCCGCTTCGCCGTCGGAAGCTCCCGCGCGAACTCTTGGATGAAGGCCGGCTCGTCTCGATAGAAACGTTGCAGTTCCGCCTCGACCCGCTCCTTGCGCGTGAAGAAGCCCCCGACCGTCGATGTGAGGAGGCGAATTCGCTCGCGGAACGACATGTCTCTCCAGACGCGACCGAGGACCGACCGGGAGTCTTGGTCGATCAGCGCGATCTCGCTCCCGATTTCTTGGGCCGCGCGCGCGGCCGCGACCATCTCGTCGCCGACTTCGACGCCGTACTGACGGGCGATCCGAATCTGAAATTGGGCGAGGAGGGCGAGCGCGGAAAGACCGCGGGCTCGGGGGGTCCGGCTGAGGAGGGCATCGTACCGAATCGGGTCCAGCTCCAGGGCAACGACCTTGGGCCGACGGGCGAGGATCTCGGACCGGATCGATCGGCCGATGTCGAACACGTGGCCGACGCCGAGGAGGGTGATCATCCGGACTAACTCAAAGGTCGGCGGCGCTTAACCCTTTCTAAGGAGAATCGTCTTCTTCGTCATCGGGTTGAGCGTCATCCTCTCCTACCAGTGGGGATCTGCAACGCCCGAGTTTCGTTCGGACGCGCCGAACATCATCTTCTTCGGAATCCTCGTCGCAGCGATCATCTACTTCGCGACTCGATTCACGCGCGGCGGGCCGTTCCTGCGCCAACGGTTCTGTACAGCCTGCGGCCGGGGAATCCCGTTCGACGCCCTCATTTGCCCGTATTGCGGGTTTCGATTCTCATCCTGAACCGAATCGCGCCATCAACGTGAGGTTCGTTCCCGCACGATCCGTCCGTACATGCGGACGATTTCGTCCGCGCGGACGCGCCCTTGTCGCATCGTCCGTATTCGAGTTCGGATATGATGGACGACGGCCCGGTCCTTGCCGAGGTCTACGATTTCCCCGACCTCGAATTCCTCATCGGGCGCGGCAAGGACGTCGTGCGGGACCGTCCGGTTCCCTTTGTTCACCGAGAACTTCACCCGGACCTGGTCGATCCGTTTGGCCCAGATCGTGTCGACCGCTTTCGCCTTCGTAGCGCCGACCCGCCGGCCCGCCGATTCGATTGCGGTGACCGCGATCCGCGTGTCGCCCAAATCGAGCTCTTCTCCGATCGCGACGTCCTCGTCCGGCGAGAATTCGAGGGACGTCTTCTCCGAGCGGTCGAGCCAGGACAGGATGAGGGGGACCACGATCGGCTTTGGTTCGCGCGTCACGACGTTCGAAATCGCGTCGCACTTCGAGCACCTCACGACGCCTTCGAAGACGATTTCATCCTTCCCCGCGATCTTGCCGCGGAGGACCCGATGCGGCACGACCTCGCCGCAATTCGGACACTTGAGGACCAGGGCGCTCGGGGCAGACATCGTCGAAGTTCGGAACGCGCCGGTCCCCCTAAGGATTTGCGTCCGTGGCCCGGCATCCGTAAGGCGTCACACGAACTTGTCCAGGATCCTCGCGATGTGCTCCGCGGCGTGACCGTCCCCGAAGGATTTCGACTTTATTCCTTCGGGATTGAAGTTCCGAATCGCGTGGAGGATGTCCTCCGTCTCGGCCCCGACGAGGGCGTTCCACCCGTCCTCCATCGTCTCCATCCATTCGGTCTCGTCGCGGAGGGTGACGCACGGGACGCCGAAGAAGTAGGCTTCCTTCTGGACGCCGCCGCTATCCGTCACGACCTTGGCCGAGGCCATGAGGAGGGCAATGAAATCCAGGTAGTCGACCGGTTCGATCGCCTTGACCTTCGCACTTAAGCGGTCCCACAGCCCGAAGGCCGCCAGGTTCTTGCGGGTCCGCGGGTGGACCGGGAACACGACCGGGCGTCCCGCATTGACAAGGGCTTCGACGATCGAGGAGAGCGTCTCCTTCTGGTCCACATTCTGCGGGCGGTGGAGGGTCACAAGGATATACTCGCCTCGGGTCAGGCCGAGCCGGCCCACCGTGTCCCGCGACCGTGCCGCCTGGGCACTCTGCAAGGCCACGTCGTACATCACGTCGCCGACGAGGTGGACGCCGCGGGTGATCCCTTCGCGGGTCAGGTTGCTGATCGCGGTCTCCGTCGGCGCAAAGAGGAGGCTCGACAGATGATCGGCGACGACGCGGTTCACCTCCTCCGGCATCTCCCGGTTGAAGGACCGCAGGCCCGCTTCGACGTGTCCGAGCGGCATCCCCATTTTCGCGGCGACGAGGGCCCCCGCGAGCGTCGAGTTCGTGTCGCCGTAGACGAGGACGAGGTCCGGCCTCTCCTTCTCGAGGACGTCCTCGAGGCCCCGCATCATGTCGGCCGTCTGCCGGCCGTGGCTCCCGCTCCCGACTCCGAGGTTGTAATTCGGCCGGGGAATGTCCAGGATTTCGAAGAACACATCGGACATGTTCTCGTCGTAATGCTGCCCGGTGTGGATCAGGATCTCTTCGTGGTGTTGCCGAATCTCGCGGCTCACCGGCGCGGCCTTGATGAACTGAGGTCTCGCGCCGACGATGCTCGCAATTTTCAAGGCGCACAGGACGGGCTCCGCGGCCTATAAGCGTTCTGGCCTGAGGCCCTCCGGACCGGGAGAAATCGAGCCTGCGACCTCAAATTCCAGGAGCCGTCTCGCGTCTCGTATCGCGGTGCGCAACCGCGGTTGAAACCTTTATCCGAAGCTCGCATGATGAGCGCGGCCGTGAAGGTCGCGGTGATCGGCCTCGGCTACGTTGGCGTGCCTCTCGCGGCCGCGGCCGCGGCGACCGGCGCCGACGTCATGGGCATCGACATCGATTCGGGCAAGGTCGAATCGATCAACGCCGGTCGGAGCCCGCTTCGCGGTCGAGAGCCGGGACTGAACGAGCTCGTCAAGGCGACGGTTTCCAAACGAAAGTTCCGCGCGAGCCTCGATCCCGCCGCTGGCGCGAACGCCGACGTCGTCGCGATCTGCGTCGAAACTCCGATCGAGCCGTCGACCCGCGATCCGTCGCACAAGGCCCTGAAGGCGGCGATTTCCAGCATCGGTCCGCATCTGAAGCGCGGCGCACTCGTGACGATTGAGTCGACCCTCGCTCCCGGCACGATGGAGTCCGTTGTCCGGCCGGCCCTGGAGCGCGCCTCGAAGATGAAGGTCGGTCGCGACCTTCACCTCGTTCATTGTCCCGAGCGACTGACGTCCGGCAAGCTCCTCCACCATCTCTCGGAGCTGCCCCGGATCGTCGGCGCGAACGAGCCGGTCGCCCTGCGAAAGGCGCTCGCGTTCTACAACCGATTCGTCAAGGCAGAGATCCATCCGACGGATTGGACGACGGCGGAGGTCGTGAAGACGGCCGAGAACGCCTACTGGGATGTCCAGATCGCCTTCGCCAATGAGGTCGCGTTGATCAGCGAGGAACTCGGCGTGGACGCCTACCGGGTTCGGGAACTCGTCAACACCTGCCCGTTCCGGATGATGCTGATCCCGGGGGCGGGCGTGGGAGGCCATTGCATCCCGAAGGACCCGTGGCTCTTGATCTCCCCCGCGGTCCAGACGAAACCGGAGCTGATCCCGACCGCCCGATCGGTGAATGATTTCATGCCGCGACGGATGGCCCGGCTCGTCGAGGAGGCCCTCTCCGCGGCGGGTCGAAAGATCAAAGGCGCGCGCGTCGCGGTCCTCGGCTTCTCCTACCGGGAGAACACGGACGACACGCGCAACACTCCCGCGAAGGAGGTGATCCAGGAGCTCCGCCGCCGTGGGGCCGACGTCGTCATCCACGATCCCCACGCGCGGACCGAGCGAGGGTACACGATCAACCGAGACCTGCGAACGACGGCCCGCGGCGCGGACTGCCTCGCGATCGTCACGGCGCACGACGCATACCGCAACCTCGACCTGAAGGGCCTCCGGCGGACGATGCGGCGGCACGTGATCGTGGACGGCCGAAACGTCTTTTCGGGTTCCGACGTCGTGAAGACTGGCTGGGTCTACCGGGGCATCGGGAAAGGCCAGTTCTAGGCGGCCCCGATGGGAACAGCGATTCGGCTGCTCTCGATGCATGAACCATGAGTTACCACGGCGTCCAACTCGCGGGGACTTGGCGGGCTCCCGCCTCAGGTAAGCTGGACGAGCTTGCCCGTGCGGTGGGACTCCGTCGCGGCAATTGCGACGCGGAGCGTCTCGACCGCATCCTCACCGGACACGAGGGGCGGACGCTTCTCCTGGATCGAGTGCAAGAAATCCTCGAGCTCGCGGCGCAGAGGCTCCTCCTTCCGGACGTGGATTTTTTGCTGGTGGTGCTCGAGCGGAATCTGGTACAGGTTGAACGGATCGAGGGGTCCGAGGGTGCTCGAGCTGACGGTGACCGACTGCTCCGTATAGTCGACC
>VBLS01000197.1 GCA_005878635.1 Methanobacteriota archaeon
GGTCACGGCCGCCGCCTCGAGCAACGCCTCGCGGGAGATCCCCGGGACCCCACAGACGAGGAACCTCACCTCGCGGCACTCGGATGTGACCTTGCTCGCGTCCGCATCGCGATACGGGTAAATCGCGACGAGCTGTTCCGCGTCTTCGCACACGACCTGCACGCCCGTGAGGGTGAGGGGCGACTCCATCCCGATTCCGAGGAACGTCTCGCCCGGCCGGGAACGGCGCATCCGCAGGTCCCCATGCAGTTTCGCCTTGTCGAAGGCGGCGAGCGCGATGCGGGTCTCGGCGGACGCGAGGTTGTACGCGTCGACCAGCGCG
>VBLS01000198.1 GCA_005878635.1 Methanobacteriota archaeon
CGTCGAACAGCAGCGCCTCGAGACCGGGAAACTCCGTTGCCAGGTCCGGGCCCGGCCGCAAGGCCACGCCAGGGGAAATCGCGTCCCCGTCAAAGAGGTTGTTCGGCCTCCTCAATCTTGATGAGGCGCGCTTGCCGTCCGGACGCCAATGGCCGACCTCGGTTTCCCCGAGCTCCTCACCCTCGTCCAGACGATTGCGATCATCGCGGCCATCATCATCGCCGTCTACTTCTCGCGCCGCCAGATCCAGGCGCTCGAGACCGATCTCGAGGCGCGCGTCGTGAACGATCTCGATGAGAAGCTTCACCGAATCGGCGAGATCTTCATGGAGAAGCCGGAGTTTGTCCGGATTTTGAATGACGTGCCGGAGGTCTCAACCTTCGGCGCCGAGATCGCCTTTGCATTCTACGTGATGTTCTTCTGCGCCCACTGCTACCACATGCGACAACGCGGCATCCTGAGCGACAACGATTGGGCAGGCTGGCTGCAATGGACGAAGAACGCCTTCCAATCCGGACGGTTGGGGAGATACTGGAAGGAAGCCGAGATGCAGGCGTGGGTCGACCCGGCGTTCCGGGAGTTCGTCAACCGGGAAATCCTGGGAAGCACCTAGCCATTCTCTAGCGGATTCCGTGGGGGCCGGATGCCAGATTTGGACATCGAGGTCGACGCGTTCCGCGGATTGGTGTCAGCTCGTTCGGCTGGATGCAAGCGCGGTCCCGAAGAAGCGTAAGCATTCATAACGGTTGTAATCATAGAGCGCCCGTCCTGGTGGAGTGGCGATGGAGGGCCCGCGGTGAGCAATGAGACAGCCAATCTAGACGTCAGCCGTGTCGTGACCCTCGTCGGAACGAGTATCGCGATTTTCGCGTTCCTGCTGTTCTTTCTCTACCCTCGCTTTACCTCGAGTGAGATTGACCCGATTCTTTTCCAGGCCACCCTGATTGTGATCGGAGTGGCGATCTTCTCCCTGGTCTATGCGGGACTCTACTTCTATACGCTCACGCTTCCTTATTCTTTGAACCCTGCCGAGAGCGCGGCGATTCAGCGAAGAGGAGACCTGTTTTGGCTCGTCGGATACTCGGTGCTGTTGTTGGAACCGACTCTGATTTTGCTCACCGTCGGGTTGTTGATTGTGGCTCTGGTCTGGCTGGCCCTCTGGCTCTCGTACATCTACTTGACCCTTCATGAATACAGAAAAGCCCTGAAGCAGAAAGTTCGCTGAAACGGCTGCGGAGTTTCGGGCGCCCTGCGGAGCAATCCATTCATATGGTCACTATAGTGACGTATATGTACCATATCGGCCATAGAACCACCGTTATGGCTTCGACTACGACGACCATTTCACTGCGCAAGGAGACCAAGGAATTGCTTCGCCGATTCGGGTCCAAGGGACAAACCTATGACGAGGTCATTCGGGAACTCATCGAGAAGGCGGCCATCAAGGAGCACGATGCGCGGTGGAACCAAATTCTTGAGGAAGAGGAGTTCATCCCGTTGGACGAGCTATGACCTTTCGGGTCACGCTGTCCGAGACGGCGGCCCGCCAGCTCCGTAAGTTGCCCTCCGAACAGCGGAATCGCATCGTTCGGGGACTGCGCGTGCTCGAACAGGACCCTTTCCGTCCGCGGCCGAAGGCGGACATCCGAACAATTGAAGGGACAGATCCGAGGAAGTACCGGATCCGGATCGGCGAGTACCGCGCGGTGTATGCTGTCGTAGGACGCGAGGTGAAGATCCTCGAAGTGTTCACGCGCGGGCGAGGGTATCGATGATCCTCGTCTGGGTCGATAGGCCACCGCCGCCCGAACCGTCAGGTCACGCCGCGGTAATCGTGCCGAAGAGTCCGTCCGACTCGTCGTTCGGGCCGGCCGTGAAGAACAGCGTGTCGATCGGGCCGTTGTTGGCCGTCCCATGCCCGAACTGCAACGCCCAGAGTCCGTCGATGACGAGCTTCCGTCCATCCGCCGTCCGTAGTGCGCCGATGAGCTCGAAGGTGCCGTCGGGCATCTCCTGGAACGCGCTCACATGGCCGTCGCCGAAGTTGCCGACGAGCAGGTCGCCGCCGAACCGTCCGAAACCCGCGGGGGCGAGCGCCAGGCCCCACGGCGCGTTCAGCTGGCCGTGTTGCGCCACGCGGACGAGCAGGTTCCCATCCGTGTCGAAGGCGTCCACGAAGCCGAGGCCCTGGCCGTGGAGGTCGTCCTTCGCCCCCGGGCCCTGCTTCGCGAACGTCACGAAGATCCGCGTGCCGATCGTCTGGATCCCGAACGGCGCGTAGCCTGCGGGAATCTTTGAATCAACGAATCCGCCTGCGGGCGTCACCGCCGCCCACGTCGCGTCGAAGACATCGATGCGGGCATTGTGGAAGTCCGTCGCGAATAGTTGAGGGCCTGTGGCCGTGGTCGCAATCGCGAGACCTTTGTAGATTGCCCCGGCCGCGGACGAGTCGACCTTGACCTCCGCCGCCGTGCCCAGGGACGGATTCCAGCCCGCGATCGTCCCGCCCTCCGTCGCGAAGATGAACGGGGCGCCCGCATCACTAGGACCGACGCGGAAGCTCGCCGAGCCGCCGTTGAACACGATCCCCGTCGGCGCGCCGTCCACGCTGACGTTGAGGTTTCGCTTGACGCCGCTCGCCAGGTAGAGCGTCGAGAAATCCGCACCGTTGTCGGAGACCCACCACGGAGTCGCGGGACCCGCGACGAGGCCCCAGGCGTTCACCAAGCGCTCGTCCACCGTGGTCCCCGGCGCGCCGTTGTTTGAGACGAGAGCCGTCACGGTGTAGGTGCCCGGAACGGCCACGGCGGAGGCCGGGATGGCGAACAATGCAAGCGCCGCGAACGCGAATACGACGACCCCGATCCCTCGAAGGCGCACCAAAGCGGAAATCTCCCTCATGTCCCCCACTGGACCCATGCACGGAGGCCTCGAGAGAATAGATAATCGTATGCCAGAATCCGGGTCCGAATTGATTTGCCCTCAGTGAAACGTTGGACCACTTTTTCCCGAGCGCGAATCGGGTCCAACACGTCGGGGCGGCACAATTGAAAACTGACTCGGAAGCTTTCTCTAACATGAGGATCCTCGGGGCCGGCCATCGTGGTCGACCTTCGAGACACGAACATCGAGCTTCGCATCAAAGGCCAAGCATCTCCCCATTCTCTATGAAGTAGTTGAGTCTCAGTTGCCTCGTTGCCGGATACCGCTGCGTCATCATCCATTCAGAACGCCACCCATCCCAATCCAGACTTGCGACGCCCCAGGAAAATCCTATATAGACAGTGTGTGTTTAAACATACATGGGTGTCAAGACGATCACGATCACGGAGAACGCTTACCGACGTTTGAAATCCCGGAAGCTCGGGGATGAGAGTTTCTCGGACGTCATCCTGCGCCTCACGAAGCGGCGGCCCTTGAGGGACTTCGCGGGCATCTTGAGCCCCGATTCCGCCAACGCGATTCGACGGGCTATAGATGAGGACCGCGAGCTACGGCGCAAGGTCGACGCACGTCGATGATCCTCGAGACGAGTTTTCTCATCGACCTGATGAAAGGGCAATCCGAGGCGGTGGCCCTCGCGGACGAAATCGACCATTCAGGGGAGAGCCTCTACCTGCCTGCCCCGGCCCTCTTCGAGCTGTGGCTCGGTGCGGGACGTTCGGCGCGCGGCAAAGAGGAAATCCGGAAGATCGAGGCCCTCATCGAGAGCTTCGACGTCATAGTGCTGACGCACGAGGACGCGCGAGAGGCCGGCCTCCTTCAAGCTCGTCTGTCCAAAGCCGGCCGGACGATGGGGACGGTTGACGTCCTGCTCGCGGGGATGGCCCGTCGAAGAGGGGAGACCCTGGTGACAGGCGACCGTGATTTCTCGACAGTGAGTCGAGAGGTCCAGCTGCGATCGTACCACCGTGGTCGATGACTTGCCGAGGTCCGAAAGCGCGTTGACGGACGCGCGCGGTTCGGGCGGAATCACCCGCGTAGCCAGCCAAATCTTCTCTCTCCGCTGTGGCGATCCATACATAGCGTCCTGCTCTCCGTGCTCCAAGGCCACGATGCTCCCACGATTTCAAGGAAACGGCCCTCGCTCGACCGAAGTGGCGCCGGCAGGACGAACAAAATAACCGATCCTATTCAATTGGATAATCCTGGCTATCTTCTTCTCGGGCCATCAGGAAGGAGGTCGCTCACCCGCGTGCACGCCGAACCGTAGGAGCTTCCGCCTCCTTGGAACCATCTCGACTCCAGAATTCTCGGGACGCATGAGAGGCTTTCCGCTGAAGACTCTCGAGCAGCTCGGTTTCTGACCCCTACACTTTCCCAAGATCTCTGCAACCGATGCCTCAGCATTGACGGCTCGCTCCACCTCGTGCGTCCAAGAGCACGCGATTTCCTCATCCTTCCGAATCCATAAAGTATGGCACTCCATATCGATCAATCGTGGCCAGACAAACCCCCTCCGGAACTGCTTCCGAAGAGTGGTTTCGAAGGGCACGCCGGAACCTCCGGATCGCGAGCATGAACCTCGACGCCGGGTTCGCCGATGTCGCCGCCTTCTACGCACACCAAGCCGCCGAGTTCGCCTTGAAATCGCTCGAAATCCAAAGAACAGGACAGTTTGCTCGCGTTCATGACCTGACCCGGCTGGCTCGAAATCTGTCCGCACCCCCACGAATCGTGAAGCTCGCCGCGCAGGTCACGCCGGCGTACATGGCTGCGCGCTATCCCGACGTCGGGGGCAAGATTAACCGGCGGCTCGCCGTTTCAATGATCGAGAGTTCGAGGAGGATTGTCCGATGGGTCCGCCGACAGATGGCTTAGTGCGACAGCTTCAGCATTTCCGAAGCAAGATTCAGGCCCGGTACAAAGTCGAGAGGATGATCCTGTTCGGCTCGAGGGCTCGCGGCAAGACTCATCGCTTCAGCGATGTCGATCTCATCGTGGTAAGCCCCCACTTCCGCCGCAAGAACATCGTCGCAAGGGCCTCGCCGTTGTACCTGGAATGGGATCTGGACTTTCCGGTCGACTTCCTGTGCTACACGCCGGAGGAGTTCGCGGCACTTTCTCGGCGACCGAGCTTGGTCAAAGTTGCTCTGAGCGAAGGCATCCCAATCCCCGCGTCACGATAGCGTCAGAATGCCGCGAAACGTTCTCAGACAGACTCGTACGGAGAAACCACATTCAGATTGTCGTCACCGATCCCTTCGCACAGAAGCTTTCCCGCGAGTAACTCCTGCAATCGTGAGCGTGGTTTTCAATCCTTGTGCCTCGACATCCAGCATACCTTCACAGAGCTTGCGAGATGACACAGGGGATGAGCCTCAATACCCACGCTCGGGATACCCAGATCGACCAGCGGTTCGAGCATCACATGCAACGCGAGTGTGTGCGCTTCATGGCGCGTGGTGGAATGGCGTCCCTGTCGTGAGACATGACACGGAGAATTGGCGATTAATTCAAGAGACGCGTACCCGGTGCTCCCTGCGGTGAAAGGTCTTAAAGAAACTCCATCACTGGATTTGGCTTCCCTTCCGCCAAGCGTGACGGACGAAGCGAAGTGGTATCGAGGCTTGTTGTTCTACCATCGAGGATCTCTTCGGCAAGCAACTGCCCGAGAGAGGGTGAATGCATCACCCCATGACCCGACGAACCGTTGGCGAGATAAAAGTTCTCGAAGCCTGGCGCTTTTCCAAGAAGCTGGTGCCTGTCGGGCGACATT
>VBLS01000199.1 GCA_005878635.1 Methanobacteriota archaeon
CAAGTTCTCGATGACCGGGCTCGACGCGACCTTGTTCGCCGTCCGCCTCGCCCGGGCCGTGACGGGACGCCGGCGGATCCTGAAGTTCGAAGGCTGCTACCACGGTTCCCACGATGCGCTGATGGTCTCCATCAAACCGCGGAAAGAGGTCTCGGGAGATCCGAAGCACCCGAACCCGGTCCCGTCGTCGAAGGGCCTCCTCAAGGAACTCGTCGAGGCCTCGGTCATCGCTCCCTTCAACGATGCCGACGCAACGGAGTCGCTCGCCCTCGCCCACCGCGACGACCTCGCGGCGATCATCCTGGAACCGGTCCCGATGAACATGGGCTACGTCCTCCCGGAGCCCGGATTCCTCGAGGGCCTGCGCGCGATCGCGGACGAGGTCGGCGCCCTCCTGATCTTCGACGAGGTCAAGACCTGCGGCAAGTGGTACGGCGGCGCGGAGGAGGCATTCGGGGTCGCGGCCGACGTGAAGGTGTTCGGCAAGGCGATCGGGGGTGGCTTCCCGCTCGCGGCGGTCGGCGGGAAAGCCTCGGTCCTGGATCAGGTCGTCCCCGGCCAGATCGCCCACGCCGGGACCTTCAACGCGAACCCGCTCAGCATCTCCGCCGGGCTCGTGACCCTCACGAAGATCCTGACGCGTCCGCGCGTGAAACAGGCGCAACGCATTGGAGACGAACTGGCCAAGGGCTATGTCGACATCATCGAGGACCATCGCCTCCCCATGCGGGTCCAGGCCGGCGGCATCAGCGGGACGGTCCACTTCACCCGCGGCGCGGTCCGGGACTGGCGGTCCTTCCAAGACGTCGATGTCGGGCACTGGTGGGGCTACTACACCGCGATGCTGAACCGAGGCGTGATTCCGATGGCGACCGGCCCCGACGAGCAATGGACGACCTCGGTCGCGCACACGAAAGCCGACGTGGCCCGGCATCTCGATGCATTCGAGGATGTCGCGGAAGCCCTCAAAAAAGGCAAGGCGGAGATGTCCCTCGTGGAGGCCGTCTGAGGGAGGGACCGTGCCGCGGCGGAAGTATGGCCGGATGATCAAGCCGCTTCCGGTGATGAAACCCGAGAAGTGTCGTTTCTGCAAGGCGGGAAAGCCGTGTCCGATTCACAAGAAGGACGGCTCTCCGTCGACGCGCTGAAGCGCGCTGGCCGTTGTCGCGGTCACGGCACCGCCTTTTCCGCGAGGACGAGGCACGCGGCCCAATTGAGCCGCTCATATCGAACGGGGCGTAGCCCCGCGGCCTCGAGGATCCGTCGGTACTCGTCCGACCGGTAGATGCGGACGAAGGGCGCCAGGAGGCGCGTCGCAGGGGAAAGGAGGATCATGCGACCTCCCGGTCGAAGGAGGCGCGCCGCGATCCGAGCGCCGGCGTCTGCATCCGGCAGGTAGTAGAAGGAACCCGCGAAGAGGATCGTGTCGAACGATCCGGTTTTGAAGGGCGGACGCGTGAAGTCGGCCCGGAGCAGATCACCGCGGTATCGGGCTCGCTTCAGCATTTCCTGCGAGAGGTCGATCCCGACCGCGGTCGGGAGCTCTCCCGTGCTGAAGCCGGTGCCGACGCCGACGTCCAAGATCCGAGTCCCGCGAAATTCCGATCGAACCCGGTTCAACCACTCCCGCTTGTAGATCCGCGCGTTGATCCGGTCGTACCACGGGGCGATTCGGTCGAAGAACCGCCGGGTCTTTGCGGGTCCCTGGACGATGGGCACCATCTCCGCACCGCGCCTTCCCACTTGAAATCGCGGGCCGAGCCGGCGAAGAGTATTTCGAGGGGCGATCGATGGCGAGAGGAACGCATGGCGAAGGTGGAGGCCAAGCGCACGGCCGCGCGGGCTCGGACAAAGTCCTCGAAGGCGTATTCGGATCGTGCCCGGCGATCCCTACCCGGCGGTGTCACGGCGAATGTGAAATACTTCGACCCGTACCCGATCGCGATGCGACGGGCCCGAGGGTGCCGCCTCTGGGATCTGGACGGCAACGAGTACATCGACTACTGCCTGTCCTTCGGACCGCTGATCCTGGGACATGGACATCCGCGGGTGGTGAAGGCGCTACGAGACGTCCTGGATTCCACCGGCACGACGATGCTCGGGACGCCGCACGAACTGGAGGCGGCCTACGCCGAGCGGCTGCTCCGAATCTTCAAGCCGGAAGGATTGATGCGCTTCACCGTCTCCGGGACCGAGGCGACCCTCCACGCGGTCCGCATCGCCCGCGCCTACCGACGCCGACCGATGATCGGAAAATTCGAGGGGCACTACCACGGGGGCGTCGACGAGTTCCTCGTCAGTCACGCGCCGTCGGCCGCGGAGGCGAAGCGAGGCCTCGCGGCCACCTCCGGCTCCCGGGGAACGCCCGCGCATGTCTTGGAGAACACCCTCGTCCTGCCGTTCAATGACCTCGCGGCCACGGAGGCCCGCATCCGCGAGCACGCGGATCGCCTCGCCTGCATCATCCTCGAGCCGATCGAACGTTCGTTCATCGCCCCCGATCGGGACTTCCTCGAAGGACTCCGAGAGGTGACCGCGCGGTTCGACATCCCTTTGATTTTCGACGAGGTCATGAGCGGCTTTCGCGTGACGTACGGAGGCGCCCAACATGCGTATGGAGTCGTCCCGGACCTCCTGTGCCTCGGCAAGGTGATCGGAGGAGGCCTGCCGTGCGGCGCGTTCTTGGGCCGGTCGGATATCCTCGAGCTTGCGGACCCGACGAAAGACGAGTTCTTCCACAGCAGCACGTTCGCGGGATACCCTCCGGCGATGGCCGCGGGAATGGCCACCTTGGACGAGCTCGAGAAGCCGGGCACCTTCGAGGGCCTCCTCGAGACGAGTCGCACGGTCGCGAGCGGCATTGAGAGACGGTTGTCCGATGAGCCGGCGCCTGTCCAGGTGCTCCGAGTGGGATCCGTCTTCTCGATCCTGTTCACCGATCGAAAGGTCCGGACCACCCGCGACACGCTCGCCGCGGACGGAGGGAAGAGAGCGGCCTTGGACGCGGCGGTCCTGGACCGAGGCATCTTCGTGAAACCCGGCAAGCCGCTGTACCTGTCCACCGCCCATGACGAAGGGGCGGTCCGCCAGACGTTGGACGCCTTCGGCGAAGCGATCTCAGACGTGGCCGGCTGATGCGGAAGGGAGGTCCATGATTTTGCGGGCCTCCTGCGGCGTCGCGACCTCCCTCTGCAAATCGTCCGCCAGATGACGGGCCCGGGCGACGAGCTCTTCGTTGCGGGCGAGGACGCCTTTCTTGAGGAACAGGTTGTCCTCGAGGCCGACGCGCACGTGGCCTCCCGTGAGGATCGCCAGGGTCGTCATCGGGAGCTGCATCCGCGCCATGCCCGCGACGACGTAGGTCGCGGTCGAAGGCAGCTGGTTCCGCATGTGGAGCAGATTCTCCGGCGTCGCGGGGATCCCGCCGTCCACGCCCATCACCAGCTGGAAGTGAGCGGGTTCCTTCACGAGCCCGCCCTCGATGAGCTTCTTCCCCTGCTGGATGAATCCGACGTCGAACGCCTCGATCTCCGGTTTGATGTTCAGATCCCGCATCGTCTTCGCGAGGAACTGGACCGTCTCGACGGAGTTGACGTAGACGACGGAGGGCGTGCGGCCGGCGAAGTTCAGCGTGCCGGTCGTCAGGCTGCCCATCTCCGGGGCCGTCTTGAGCGGCAGGGCCCGATCGGGGTCCGTCGCCCCCGCGATGCCGCTCGTGGAGGTCATGATGATGAGCTTCGTCCTCTTTCGGATCTTGTCCACGGTCTCCTTGAAGATCTCGAACCGCGACGTCGGTCGCTCGTTCTCGTCGCGGCAGTGCACGTGGATGATCGCCGCCCCGGCCTGCTCGCAGAGGTAGGCGGTCTCGGCGATCTCGTCGGGAGTCACGGGCACGTGGGGCGTGTCCTTCTTCCGCGGGACTGATCCGGTCGGAGCGACCGTGATGATGAGTTTCTCCATGACCGGCGACGGAAAACGGCCTCGGTAGGTAAGCATTGCGGCCTCCGATCTCGTCACGGATGACGCGAGGAGGATCTGATGCGAACCGGTGACACGAGACCCTGACGTCTCCAGTAACGCCTTTCAGATCCGACTCGGCGAACGGATCGAGGCCGATCCCCCGAACCGGGTCGATCGCGTTTCCCTTCGAG
>VBLS01000200.1 GCA_005878635.1 Methanobacteriota archaeon
CCTCGGCATCCTGACGTTCGTGCCGTGCGCCTACATCCTCGCCCGTTGGCGCATGACGGTCGCACCGTGGCCCGCGGTGACGCCGCTCCCCTCCCGGCTCATCGCGAGCGGCCGCGTGTCGCGGTTCCACCGGCTCCTGGAACGGATGAGCCGTCTCAGGCCGTGACCGCCACCGACGCCGTCGAAGGCGGCGTGATGAGGTGGCATGCGACCGAATGTTCCGGAGCGAGGCGGGTGAGCCGCGGAGCGGACCCCGCGTGCAACATGAGGATGATTCGGTCGTCTCGGACTCGCACCCCCTGGATGGCCTTCAGCGCGAGGCGCGCGTTCCGTTCTTCCGCGAGCACCGCCTCAAGCGCACTCCTGGCATCGGTAGGTGACTTGCCAGGGGCGGGAAGAATTTCGATCGCGCGCTCCCCTTGTGCCATGATCATGCCGACGTCGGGGAGTCGGCCCGCCGCCTGGAGGACCTGCAGTTCCTCGGCCACCTCTTCCGCGTCCCAACCGCAGGCCTCGAAGGCCATCGGGCATCTCGGATGGGACCGGCACCCCGCGGGGATGTTCGCGGCATCCGGCCGCTCTCCCTTCACGATGACGCGCTCGACCCTCTTCCGGGGATCCGGACTCGGGACGACGGAGATCAGGGCCCGTGTGTAGGGGTGCTGCGGCTGACGGATCACCTGTTCCGCCGTGCCGATCTCCACGATCTTTCCAAGGTACATGACCGCAATTCGGTCCGCGATGATCCAGGCCAAGCCCAGATCGTGTGTGATGAATAGGTACGTGAGCCCGCGGGATTTCCGGAGGTCCATCATGAGCTGCAAGATCCCGGTCCGAATGGACACGTCGAGCATCGACACCGGCTCGTCCGCGACGATGAAATCCGGTTCGAGGACCAAGGCCGCGGCGATCGAGACGCGCTGGCGCTGGCCGCCGCTCAGCTCATGCGGGAACCGAAAGACGAATTCCTCCGCGGGCCGCAGCCCGGCATCGCGGAGCGCGCTCAACACCGCGGACGTGGTCTCCTCGGGGGATTGCGTGACTCGGTTCACCAGGAGAGGCTCGGAAACGATCTCATAGACCGACTGCTTCGGATTTAGGGATTCATACGGATCCTGGAAGATGAGCTGCAGGCGGCGACGCAACGCCCGCATCCGGATCCCGCCGATGTCACCCTTCCGTTTTCTCCATTCCGAGAGATACAT
>VBLS01000001.1:0-26736 GCA_005878635.1 Methanobacteriota archaeon
CAGGCCCATCCCGCTCGCCATCCGGTCCAGCTCGCTCAAGGCGAACGCGAGATTCCGCTCGGTCGCGTTGCTCACGCGAATCCGCCGCTGCCACTTCCGGAGGCGGTAGAGCTGGGCCCGGTTCCGGGTGGGAATCGACTTCCCGTAAGAGTCTTTGTTCTTCCACCCGATCGTGGTCGAGAGGCCTTTGTCGTGGATCGTGTAGGTCATCGGCGCCCCGGTGCGGGCTCGCTTCTCGCCTTGCTCCACGTCAAACGCCCGCCACTCGGGACCTTGGTCGATCATCTGGTCGTTCAGCACGAGGCCGCACTCCTCGCAGATCAGCTCCCCGCGTTCGTAGTCGAAGGAGAGGTGCCCCGAGTTGCACTCCGGGCATCTAGTGACTTCTTCGGCCTCTTCGATCTTCTTGGTCGGCATGGTTTCCCTCTTCAACGAAGACGTCGGCTCCGATCAGAGACACCGGCGCGGGGCCGATCGGTCGGACGGCGGCGAATGGCTCTCGGACCGGGCCGAACACTTTCACGACCCGTCCGAGCGGCCGGTTCCGCTTGTCCCGCACGTCGGCGCCTCGCGAGGGGGCAAACTCCGCGTGGACGAGGACCGTCCCATCGTGGGCGATATTCTCGACCACGCCGAGGCGTCTCATGCCCCCTCTCGTCCGGGGCGCGCAATGCGTGCCTAGTATTTAATGGGAACGGAATATTTTTGTAGCGGTAGTTGCGAAGAAGCGGGCCTTCGGACGTGAATTTCGTCCCCAAAACGGCTCTCTCGCGCACTCGGAACCGAGGTCGATCGTTGGCGCGGGGAACCGCCGCATCGGCGTCGCGCGGGTTTCGCCGCCTTGCCTCGGTTCCGAAGGCGTCCGTGCTCGTGACCGTTGGGGGAGCTGGCTCATCGCGGGAATGTTCATCCGTCCGTGTTCGATGGACGAACGGCTCCGATGAAACTCGTCCCTTTCGAGATGGAGCGTTGGCAATCCACGTGGGAGCACTCCGTGGAGTTCAACCTCTCGGAAAGCGGCGTGGAGCCGTTGCCGCTGCGGGAGCTCCTCCGCGATGACGCGTCCGTCGAGCATTTCCTGAATCATCCGCTGGCGTACTCGCAGGGGAACGGGACTCCGGAGCTCCGTTCCTCGATCGCCGGGATGTATCGTGGGGCGACCCCGGAACAGGTCCTCGTCACGAACGGCTCGTCGGAAGCCTGCCTGCTGGCGCTCTGGCATCTCGTCGAGCCGGGAGACGAGGTCGTCCTCATGCTGCCGAACTACATGGAGAGCTGGGGCCTCGTCCAGATGTTCGGCGGCAAGGTCCGCCCCCTCTGGCTCCGGGAAGATCTCGGATGGCAGTTCGATCCCGACGAGCTCGCGACCCTCGTCGGTCGCCGGACAAAAGCGCTCGCGGTGTGCAATCCGAACAACCCGACGGGGGCCGTGATGGGGGAGGACCGGCGCCGGGCGGTCCTCGACGCCGCCCGGGATTCGAAGGCGTGGCTCTTGGCCGACGAAGTCTACGCGGGCGCGGAGCGCGAGGGCGCGCGGACCGAAAGCCTCTGGGGCGACTACGAGCGGACCCTCATCTTGAACGGGTTGAGCAAGGCCTATGCGCTGCCGGGCCTTCGGATCGGCTGGGTCGTCGGGCCTCCGGATACGATCGAAACGTTGTGGGCTTACCACGACTACACGAGCCTGACGCCGACGTATCTCTCCGACCGCCTCGCGCAAATCGCGCTCTCCGCCGGCCGCAGGGAGGAAATCCTCGCCCGGACGCGTTCCATCCTTCAGCGGAACTACGGCATGTTGCGCGAATGGATCGGCGGCCACGGGTCCATGTTCACGCACATTCCTCCGATCGCGGGAGCGATCTGCTTCTTGCGGTACTCGCTCCGGATCAATTCCTCGGACCTCGCTTGGCGTTTGCTGAAGGAGAAGTCGACGCTGATCGTCCCCGGGGACCAGTTCGGCATGGACGGCTACATCCGGATTGGCATGGGGCACGCCGGAACCTACCTCTCCGAGGCGCTCGGCCGGGTCGATGAAACCCTCCGCGAACTGGCCGCAGAGAAGGGCGCGCCCTGAGGGATCGAGGGACCTGGTTGCGCCTGCGGATCGTCCTCGTCGGGTTCGGAAACGTGGGACGCGAATTCGCCCGAATGTTGCTCGAACGCAAGTCGGAACTCGCGAAGGTGCACGATCTCCGCGCCGACGTCGTCGCAATCCTTACGGGAAGGCACGGTTCCGTCGAGCGGGCCGGAGGAATCGAGCTCCGGCGGGCGCTCCGCCTGGCCGACGCCGGAGTCTCCCTGGAGAACTGCGGCCGCGCGGTCCATGGTTCCTCCGTCGATTACCTTCACCGGGTCCGGGCCGATGTCGTGATCGAGATCTCACCGCTCCGGATCGCGCCGCGACAGATTGCGGTGGACCATATCGTGGCAGCCCTCTCGAGCGGGAAGCACGTGATCACCGCGAACAAGGGGCCGGTCGTGTACCACTACCAACGGCTTCGGAGGTTGGCCCGCGAGCACGGCGTCGGATTCCGCTACGAAGGGACCGTCATGGACGGCGCGCCGGTGTTCAACCTGTTCCAGGAGGCCCTTCGCGGCCTTCGCATCGAATCGTTCGAGGGGATCCTCAACAGCACGAGCAACCACATCCTATCGAAGATCGAGGCGGGCGGGTCCTACGAGGAAGGCGTGGCCTCCGCTCGGGAGATGGGACTCGTCGAGACGGATCCCTCGATGGACCTGGACGGCTGGGACGCGGCGGTCAAGGCATGTCTGCTCGTCAACGTCCTGATGGGAGGCCGACTCCGGCCGGAGAAGGTTCGCAGGCAGGGCATCTCGTCCCTCACCTCCGCGCGCATCGAGGCCGCCCGGGCCGCGGGCCACCGGATCAAGCTCATCGCCCGCGGTTGGCGGGAGGGACGGACACTCCTCGCCTCCGTCTCCTTGGAGTCGGTCCCGTCGGACCATCCGCTCTTCTCCGTCGACGGCACGTCGAGCTCGCTCGTCGTGAGGACGGACATGCTGAAGGAGTTCCAGATCATCGAGCGCAACCCGGGATTGCGGCAGACCGCCTATGCGATCTACTCCGATCTCCTCGCGATTCGCGAGGGCCGGCTGATCCCCTGAGTCATTCTTATATCGCGCAGACCGGATGGTCCACCAAATGCGGGTCGTGCTCGGCGGGACCTTCGACGTTCTCCATGCCGGTCACGAAGCCCTCCTAAGCTCCGCTTTCGAGGGGCGGCCCGACGAGGTGGTCATCGGCCTCACGACGGATCGCTTCGCGAAGGAGTCGCGGACGGACGTCAATGCCTTCTCCGTCCGAGAACGCAGTCTCAAACGCCTCTTGGCCGCACGCAAGTGGAGGCGCGCGCGGATCGAAGCGATCGACGATCCGTTCGGACCCGCGGACGACCTGCCCGATCTGGACGTGATGGTCGTCTCCGCCGAACGAATGCCGGTCGCCCTCGCCCTGAACGACGCGCGCGCCGCGAAAGGCCTGCGCCGCCTCGCCATCCGCGCGGTCCCGATGGTGCTCGCGCAAGACGGCCTCCCGATCTCCTCCCGACGAATCCGGCAGGGATTGATCGACCGTCGGGGCCGCCGCCTCAAGCCCCTGGAAGTGTCCGTCGGCTCGGGGAATCCGGTCAAGGTCCGGGCGGTGCGGGAGGTCTTCCGTGCCCTCGGCTTGCCCGCGCGGGTTCGAGGCGTGCGTGTCCCCACGGAAGTCTCCGACCAGCCGTTCGACCACGAGGCGGTTCGCGGGGCGGTGAACCGCGCGAAGGCCGCCCTGCGCGGAGGCGATCTCGGCGTCGGCATCGAAGCGGGTCTGGTCTGGTCTCCCGTCCTCTCCGATTACTTCGACGTGCAGTACTGCGCGGTCGTCGACCGTTCCGGCCGCCTCACCGTCGGCCACGGCCCAGGCTTCGCGTATCCCGCGAAGGTCCTCGAGAAGGTGAAGGCCGGCTCCACCGTGGGAGAGGCCATGGATCGCCTGACCGGGATCCGCGGGATCGGCTCGAAACGAGGGGCCATCGGCCACTTGACGGAAGGGCGGCTCGACCGTCGGCGCCTCACGGAGTCCGCCGTGCTGATGGCCATGGTACCTCGGATTCGGCGCGACCTGTATTCGAAAGGCGCGACCGCGCGCTAGGCCATGTACATCGGCTGGACCGCACAGCGACCGCACCAGATCGCGTTGAAGACCACGATGTTGTCCGCCCGGCCTTCCGCCGCCCAACCGCTCACGAACCGGTTCGCCCTCGTATGGTCCGGACACACGGCGGCGCCGCAGAAGCGGCAGATGGCCCTCGCGGGCTTGTCGCAGTAATAGCAGTTCATGCGGCCCGTATGCGGAGCCGCACGGAATAGGCTTTGCGAGCGTTGGAGCCGGGCGCTTCGCACAAGCTTTTTAGTGGTGACTCCGTTGGGCTCATCGGAGCCCGCCGGTGACCGCCAAGATCGCGATTAACGGATACGGGACGATTGGGAAGCGGGTGGCCGATGCGGTCGCTGCCCAGGACGACATGCGCGTCGTCGGCGTGGCCAAAGCGAGGCCCGACTTCGAGGCCAAGATGGCCATCCGCAAGGGGTTTGCCCTGTACGCCGCCAACCCGGACGCCGGGACGAAGTTCGAGAAGGCGGGCGTCAAAGTCTCCGGCGCCCTCGACGATCTCGCGAGGGCCGCCGACCTCGTAGTCGACTGCACCCCGGAGGACAGCGGGTACAAGCCCCTCTACGAGAAGGCCGGCATCAAGGCGATCTGGCAAGGCGGCGAGGAACACTCGCTGACGAATCTCTCGTTCAACGCCGCGGCGAACTACGAGGAGTGCCTCGGCGCGAAGTTCGTCCGCGTGCCGTCGTGCAACACGACGGGGCTCATCCGGACGCTCTATCCCCTCGACGACCAGCTCGGCGTGACGGACGTCCTCGCGGTCATGGTCCGTCGTGCGACGGATCCGGGGGATTCGAAGAAGGGCCCGATCAACGCCGTAGAGCCGGAGCTCGAGATGCCATCCCATCACGGCCCCGATGTCCAAAGCGTCCTCCCGAAGCTGAACATCCACACGATCGCGCTGAAGGTGCCGACGACGATCATGCACGTCCACGCCCTGGCCGTCGATCTGAAGAGGGCGACGACCGAAGATGCGGTCCTCGACGTGTGGAAGCGCTTCCCGCGGGTCGCCTTCGTCTCCGGGGCCGATGGGGTGAGGTCGACGGCTCAAATCATGGAGCTCGCGCGGGACCTGTCGCGCAACCGCGCCGATCTGTACGAGATCGCCGTCTGGAGGGACGGCGTCCACGTCACCGGCGGGAAACGCCTCTTCTACTTCCAGGCCGTCCACCAGGAATCCGACGTGGTCCCGGAAAACATCGATGCGATCCGCTCGATGTTGGAGATCCAGAAAGACGGCCGGAAGAGCATGGAAAAGACGGACCAGAGCCTCGGGATCGGCATCGTCAAGTGACCGTTCCAGCGGCGAGGGCGTCTAGCGGTTCTCCTCGAGTCGTCGGATTCGCTTCGTCGCCCTTTGGAGCACGCCCATCAACGCGTGGAACTCCCAGGCGCTCGGGACGGCTCGGCCGATCATGCGGCGGAACATGATCTTCGTTCGCGCGACCTTGTGGACCGGGTAATCGGTCGCCCGTAGGAGGTCGGCAAAGGCGGCGTGGAGTTTCTCCTTCTCCAGGCCCGACATCGGGCGCGCGGCTTTCCTCGAGGTCGCCGAGCCGAACAGCTCGTACAGGAGGATCGTCGCGGCGTGGGAGAGATTCAGGATGGGATAGTCCGCGGACGCCGGGACCGTCACCAGCAAGTCGCACCGACGGAGTTCTTCATCGAGCAGACCGAAGTCCTCGCGGCCGAAGAGGAGCGCGATCGTCCCCCGGACATCATGCACTTTGGCCGCCAAGTCCCGCGGACCGATCGCGATGCGCGCGAAGCGCTTCTCGCTCTCTGTATCGATGCCGGAGGTCCCGACGATCAGATCGACATCCTTCAGCCCCGTCGCCAAGTCTGGGACGACGGTCGCGGACTCGAGGATGTCCGCTCCGTGCATCGCCCGCTGCCGAGCCTCGATGCCCAACGGGCAGGGGTTGACGAGCATCAGGTCGGCTGCATCGAAGTTCTTCATCGCACGCGCGACGGCGCCGACGTTGCCCTCGTTTTTCGGCTCGACCAAGACGATCCGCGTCCGGGGCCCCACATCCGCTCGATATATCCAACGAGAGATATTCCTTGGCATGCGGGTCGCCCTCAAGATTGCCTACGACGGACGGGCGTTCTTCGGACATCAGCGACAGCCCGATCGGCGGACTGTCGAGGGAGAGTGCCTCGCGGCGCTGCGGTCGGCGAAGATCCTCCGGGACCCTTCCGGCGCGTTCTTCCGAAGTGCGAGCCGGACGGACCGCGGCGTGAGCGCCGTGGGGAACGTGATCGCGTTCGATGGCCCCCTCAAGCTCGAGGCGACCGTCGGGGCTTTCAACGACAAGGCGAGAGACGTATGGGCATGGGCTGCGGCGGCGGTGCCGGATGCGTTTCATCCGCGCCATGCCCTCGAGCGGTGGTACCGCTACGTCCTCCTCGACGAGATGTCCCTCGAGGCCCTTCGCCATGTCGCCCCGCGGTTCGTCGGGAGCCACGATTTTCGGTCCTTCTGCTCGGAGCCCCTCTCGGGCCCCCTCGCGATCGAGTCGATCGATGTCTCCCGGGGAGGACCGGTGACCTTCATCGATGTCCGCGCTCGGAGCTTCCGCAGGGGCATGGTCCGCCGCATCGTGGCGGCAATGCTCGCCGTGGTCCGCCGCGAGGCGACCATCGAGGAACTCGAAGACGCCCTCGCCGGGGGTCGGCACGATTTCGGTTCGATCGAGCCGGAGCCTCTCGTCCTCATGGACGTCCGCTACGACTTTCCCTTCCAGATCGTGTTGAAGCCCAAGGTCGCCGAGGACATTCGGCGGAAGGGGAGGGACCTCTCCCTTCAGCTGCACCTCTTGCAGTTTTTCCGGCGGACCATGGGGACCGAAGCGCGATCAACGAGCCCGGACCAGCGGGACATCGGGTTCGCTCAATGACCAAATTCCGCTCGACCAAATGACGAGAGGACGGTCCTCCGGGTAGCGCTCAAAAGCCTTAAATGACCGGCGGGTGCTTCTCTTCTATCATGGGGGTGGTCTGGCATCTTGCGAAGCGGGCCATATTCCTTGTCATCACCTTCATTCTTGCGATTTACGCCACCGTCGTGATTGCGAACGGCGGCGGCCGGGTCGACCAAATCCTGAAGGACCAAATCTACACGGATTTGAAACAGCAGTACGCGCGGAATCCGGCGTTCCAACGTCTGCCACCCCAGGAACAGGCGCGTCAGTTTAACATCTCGTACAACTCGATCATCGAGGCCCAGGGCCTAAACGAGCCGTTTTTCCAGAAATCATTCCGCTACACGTTCAACGCACTGCAGCTCAACCTCGGGCGGGCGACCCAACTCCACTCCTCGGACCTCTCCATGCGGGTCTCGGACATCATCTTTGAAAGGCTGCCGCGAAGCCTCGTCCTGTTCACGGTCGCCAACGTCGTCGCCGCCGTGTTCGGCATTTGGCTCGGACTCTGGATGGCCCGCAAGGCCCTGTCCGCGTTCGATCGCGGGATGACCGTCCTGTCCGTGACGACGTTCGTCGTGCCCCCCTGGGTCTACGGGATCTTGTTCATCCTCATTTTTGCCTACGTGTTCAAGGTGTTCCCGGCCGGAGGGCTCACGAGTGTGCCCCCGCTCCCTCCGTCTCCGCTGATCCTCGCCTTCCCGCCGCTGATTGCGGCCGGCCTCCTCGGAGCCGGCTATGTGGTCTATGCACGCCTGCGCTCGAAATACCGGCTCGTCGGCTTCGGGATCCTCGGGGCCGGCGCGGCGCTCCTATTGGTCTGGGGCCTCGTGCTGCCCGCCGACTACTTCAAGGACATGGAGTGGCACATGATCCTCCCGGCGGCGGCCGTCGCCTTCTCCGTCTTCGGATCATGGTCCTACACGACCCGGAACCTCGTCCTTCAGGTCATGGACGAGGACTTCGTCTTCGCCGCGCGAGCCAAGGGCCTGAAAGAGCGGGACGTCCTCTCGAGGTATGTCCTGCGGGCGGCCTCGCCGCCGATCGTCACGTCGCTCGCGTTGACCCTCGCCGCGGCGTGGACGGGTGCGATCATCACGGAGACCGTCTTCCAATATCCGGGGCTCGGCCTGCTATTCTACGAGGCCATTTCCCTGTTCGACGCGCCTGTCGTCATCGGCCTCACGACGGTCTACGCGCTCCTCCTCGTGGTCACCGTATTCTTGCTGGACGTCACGTACAGTCTCCTGGATCCGCGAATCAAGGCCTTGAGGAGGTAGCCCTATGGCGATCTCCGCACCGATCGGCCTCAAAGCCGCGTTCCTTGAGGCCGCGAGGACGAAGAGCGGACTGGCGGCCACGGCGATGCTGGGGTTCCTCATCCTGTTGGCAGTGCTGGTCCCCTTGCTCGTGCCGTTTGACGTCGTCCGTCAATGGAGCAATCCAGGACAATGGTCGGACAATCCGAAACTCGTGCCCCCCGAGTGGTCCGAGGTATTCACGGGAAAGCGCCAGCCACGCACGGTCATCATCCCACCCGCGGGGCAATCCGGCGGCTTCGACCACGTCCGCGTTTCCTTCGAGGTCCAGGGACAGAACTACACGATCGTAGTGCTCAAGCAGAGCTTTGACTTCCAAGCCGACGCATTTCCCAGCGAAATCAGTCTTTACATGACCACGATGTTTGGGTCGAAAAGTCCCCTCGTGCGGTCGTGGCTCACGCGCCCGGATGGCCAAGAGGTCCAGCTATTCGAGGATACCCCGAGCCTGCGGGCGTCGAACGTGAGCCAGTTTCGTCCCGCGGACGTGATCACCTACTCGCTGACCTACCCGAGCTTCAAGGATCCGTCGTATCAGGTCTACGCGAACGTCAAACAGTGGCTGATCTCGAATAACGTCACGACTTCAGGGGAGTGGGGCGAGCTCTTCCCCAGCCCGACAGGGTTCTACAGCAATCCTCCGAAGGCCCAGGTCCTGTTGATGGCCCAGCTCAACCACTCGATGTTGGATCCCCGCACCGCGCAGGTCCTCAAAGGGAAGTACTCCATCAAATTCGAGGTGGACGGGTTCTCGTCGGTCGATGACGCGAACGCTCGCGCCGTCGTGTTCGGTACGGTTTATGGACTCATCGGGACCGACGACCAACGCCGCGATCTTCTGATCGCCCTTCTCTGGGGGGCGCCGGTGGCCCTCGCGTTCGGCCTGGCGGGAGCCCTCGCGACCGTGCTCATCCAGACCATCCTCGGCGCGATTTCCGGCTGGTACGGCGGGGCCGTCGACGAGTTGGTCCAACGCACCGCCGACTTTTATCTCATCATCCCGACGTTGCCGATCCTCATCCTGATCGGGATCCTCTACCGTCCGAGCCTCATCCTGATCCTCTTCATCCTCGTGGTCTTCGGCGTCGTCGGCGCCACGACGAAAGTCACCCGATCCATCGTGCTCCAGGTGAAGGAGGAGCAGTTCATCGAAGCCGCGAGGTCCTACGGGGCGAGCCGGGGGCGGATCCTGTTCCGCTACATCTTGCCGCGGGTCATGCCCTACACCTTCGCCTTGATCGCCCTGACGGTCCCCGCGTTCATCTTCCTCGAGGCATCCTTGAGTTTCCTGGGCCTCGGAGATCCGAACCTGCCGACGTGGGGGCAACTCCTCGGGAACGCGTACGGCGCGGGGCCGGCGATCTTCTACACCTTTTGGTGGTGGGTGTTCTTCCCCGCGGCGGGCATCATCTTCACAACCGTGGCCTTCGCGTTGCTCGGGTACGCGTTCGACAAGGTCCTGAACCCCCGTCTGCGCGAGCAATAGGAGCGGACGCCGTGCCGACTCTCGACGTCAAGAACCTCGTTCTCTGGTATCGGACGCGGAAGGGGCCCGTCCACGCGGTCGACAGCATTTCCTTCGCGCTCGAGCCGGGGCAGACGATCGCCCTCGTGGGGGAGAGCGGCTCGGGGAAAACATCGACGGCCAACGCGATCCTACGCTTGCTCCCCAAGAACGTCCTGCGGTACGACGGTGAGGTCGAGTTCGACGGTCAGAACGTCATGGAGCTCACGGACGAAGAGTTTCGGAGGAACGTCCGGTGGCGGGGAATCTCCATGGTCTTCCAGGGGGCGATGAACGCCCTGAATCCCGCGGTCCGCGTGGGCTTTCAGGTGGCCGAGCCGCTCATGGTCCACTACGACGTCGACCGGGACGAAGCCGCCGACCAGGCGCTGGACGTGCTCCGCAAGGTCGGGCTCCCCGCCGACATTGCCCGCCGGTATCCGCACGAACTCAGTGGCGGCATGAAGCAGCGCGTCGTCATTGCGATGTCGCTCATCCTGAAACCGAAGGTCGTGATCCTCGACGAGCCGACGTCCGCGTTGGACGTGATGACCCAGACGAACATCATCAACCTCCTCAAGGATCTGAAGAACACGGACCGGTTGTCGTACATCTTCATCACGCACGATCTCGGCCTGGCGAGCGAGCTCGCGGATCTCGTCGGCATCATGTACGCCGGGGAGTTGATCGAGGTGGGCCCCGCGGACGGGGTGTTCGTCCGACCGAAGCACCCATACACCGGAAAACTCCTCGCGAGCGTGCCGCGGTTGCGGAGCGAGGAGGCGCCGGACTTCATCCCGGGCGCCCCGCCGGACCTGACGGCCCCACCGCCCGGGTGCCGATTCCACCTGCGATGTCCCGTCTCCTTCGAGAAGTGCGGATGGTCGGCCGAGGAATTCATCGCCCAAATGGACCTCCTCCAATCCTCCGGCGAAGCCAAAGACAAAGTCCCTTCGATTGCGTCGATGTCGGCCAAGAGTCCGACGAGTCTCCTCATCAAGCCGGGAGCGAACGGATCCGTGTCCGACTTCGTCCAAAAGCTAAACGCGTTCGTCGCGGCAACGAGCGAGAAGAATCGCTTCCTCAAATCCATCGAGTCGGTTCAAGGCAAGACGAAGTCGGTCGAGGTGAAGTTGTACGAGACGACCCCGCCGCCGATCGTCGGGACCGAGTGGAGGGCCGCGTGTTGGCTCGTGACGGAGGGGGCCGCATGACGACCGCGCTCGCCGAGATGCCGACCGAGATTGGGCCCGAGCAGCACTCTTCGAATATCGTGGAGACCGACAACCTGACGAAATGGTTCGACGTCGGGTTGGGCCTTTTCCGCGGTTCGCTCCACCTGAAGGCCGTGGATGGTGTCACGCTCACGATCAAACGAGCCGAGACCGTCGCCATCGTCGGCGAGAGCGGGTCGGGAAAGACGACTCTCGGCCGGACGATTATCCGCCTGCTCGAGCCCACGGGCGGGAAGTTGCTGTACGACGGTCAGGACATCACGCATAGTGCGGAAAAGCGGCTCATGTGGCTCCGACGGAAGGCCCAGATGATTCCCCAGGATCCGTACTCGAGCGTGAATCCTGCCTTCCCCGTGTACCGGATCCTGGAGGAGCCGCTCGTCATCCACAAGCAGGGGGAATCCAAGGAACGGGAGGAGGCGGTCATGAAGGCCCTTCAGGCCGTGAAACTCAATCCCCCCACGTTCTTCGCGAACAAGTACCCCCACATGCTGAGCGGGGGGCAGCGCCAACGGGTCGCGATCGCCCGCTCCCTCATCTTGAATCCGGAATTCATCCTCGCGGACGAGCCCGTCTCGATGCTCGACGCGTCCGTCCGAATCTCGATCCTGCGACTCCTCCGGCAGATTCAGCAGCAGTTCGGAATCGCATTCCTCTACATCACCCACGACCTCGCCACGGCGAAGCACTTCGCCGACCGCATCGGGATCATGTACGCGGGTCGACTCGTGGAGGAGGGCCCCGTCGGTTCGGTCCTCGGGGAGCCGCTGCATCCGTATGCGCAAGCGTTGATGGGCGCAATCCCGGATCCGGACCCCGCGAACCGTCTCGTCGTCCGCCAATCGCTTCCCGGGGAGCCTCCGAATCTCGTCGACCTCCCGACCGGATGCCATTTCCATCCCCGGTGCCCGATTGCGCAAATGGGCCTCTGCGACGTCAAGGACCCCGAACTGCGCGAGCTGAGGCCAGGTCACCGCGTCGCTTGCCACCTTGCGACCTAGCGAATCGGCGAGCTTTGCGAAGGAGGCCGTTTGCGCCGTCGGACGGCTAGGACGAGGATAGTCACACCGACGATTGCGGCGATCCCCGTGCCGATGAAGAGCGCGTACGGAGGCGAAGGAGGCGGGGCAGATGCGAGGCGGAAGGAGACGGTCGACCCTTGCGCTGTCTCGTTCCCTGCGATCCCGACGGCCCGAAATCCATACATCATGTCCGTGGTCAGATTGCGAACGACGAGGGAGAACCCTCCCGCTGCGGTCAGATTGCCGGCGCGGTAGACCGTGTCTGGGCCGTTCACGGGGTAGAGAGCGAACTCGACCGCGACTCCTGGGTGAATTCCGAGAGCGACAAGTTCCCCCCGGAGGGTCGCCGACGAAGGATCGACTTGGGACGCCGTGAGGGTGCGGACTTGCAGGGCAATGGCCCCCTCGGCCTGTCGAAGAGTTCCCTCCGTCCAGTCATAATATGAGATGTGCGGCAGGCCGCGCGAGTCGATTGCGGTTCCGGTGTACCATCCTGAGACCCCGCCGGTGTCGACGGTCTCGCGGATCCATCGAGGATCCGCCTTGATGGCGAACCGCAAGTCTCCCGCGATCCGCGAATAGTACGCGATTTGCGCCCGGTCCTGTCGATCGATTGCGAAGCTCAGGTCCACGCCCGCGTCGCCTTGTCCGTCGACGAGTTCCGCGCTCCAACCGACCGACCAGCGGGTCGCGTACATCAAGCTCGCGTTCGCGCTCGCGTAGTACGCAATGTGCGGAGTTCCCCGCGAATCAAGCCGGATCCGGGAATAGAGCCCTGCCCGCGGCGTGGAATCGACGATCACTCGGCTCCAGCCGCTGGACGTTCGCTCGGCGTACAGCAGGTTGCCGTTCCCATAATACGAGATGTGCGGCCGGCCCAACGCATCGAACACGAGGTCTGCGTATCGGGAGGTCACCGTCGTCTGGTCGACCACGTCGATGGACCATTCGGCGCCATTCCAAGCGGCGTAGCGGAGGGAACCATCAAAGCCGGTGTAGACAAGGCAGGGATTGCCCAAAGGATTCAGGGCGAGTCGATTGAACCCCTCCGAAAACCCGGAGTCGACTCGCATCGTGGCCCAGCCACTCGCCCCTTTCGCGGCATACATGATCGCGCGTTGCGCCCGGTCGAAATAGGACACCTCGATCGTGTTGTTCGGCGCAACGACGACGTTCGTATCTCCCGCGAAATTCCCCCGACCGGCCACGAGCTCCGAGCTCCAGTTCGCTCCGTCGCGATGCGCCAAAAGCACCTCCGAGTTCGCGCTGTCTTGGTAGGAAATGTAAGGGGTATCCGCGCCCGCAAGCGTGATGGACGAGTGGACGCCGGTGTTTCCGCTCGAATCTGCGGTTTCAATCTTCCACGCAAACGGTGGCGTGGCAGGACTCGCGGCAGCGGTCACTTCCGATTGACTCAGCGCTGCTGCGCATGCGAGCAGGGCGACGAGGACGAGCATCGATGTGGCGCGGCTACCAAATGCGACCAATCGGTTCCCTCTGCGAAACCCGTGGGCCGGAAAGAAGGTTCTCATTCTTTCGGTTCGAATCGTCCCCGCCCGCGGCATGGCTCGAGCGCGTATTGGATTGGAACAGAAAATCCGAGCCGCCTCCTCGCACCGCGAAAAGGTAGGACGTTTATCGAAGAAACGGAGAAAGTTTGAGACAATTTTCGAACGGGACGAGCCCGCAGGCCAGAGGACGTCCAACCGTGGGAGATACGCATAAATACGCAAGGGACGCTTTCCGTCCGGCGCGCCGGGGGAGGAGTGCTTTCTTTCTCGGTTGCGCGGAGTTGAACTACAATGAAAAAATGGTTGGCGATCTTGGTGATGGTAGCCTTGCTCGCCGCCGGTCTGGTCGTCCTGACGCCCGGTCGAGTGACCGCGCAGACGACCCGGCATGGTGGTTGGGCGGACTCCATCATCTGGTCTTTGCAGTCCGACGGTTCCCAGGCAACCGCAGCGATGGATGCCGGGACCCTCGACATGTGGCTATATTTCTATGGAACGCAAGCGACGCTGTCAGCGGCCCAGCAGGATCCAAACATCGGCCTGATCACGGTCGCGGGGAGCACGGAAGACATGCTCTTCAATCCGGCGGCGACGAACGCGACGGCGGCGGGCTCGATCTTCAATCCCTTCTCGGTCCGGGAGGTACGGACCGCGATGAACTATCTGATCGACCGCTCGTACATCGCGAGGGAAATCTACGGCGGAGCCGCGTTCCCCATGACCGCGGTCGAAAGTTCCCAAACGCCCGAGTACGCGCGGAACCCCGTGTTCTTCGCGTCCCTCGAGGCGGCGTATCCGTATAACCCCGCGAAGGCGAACTCGATGGTGACCGAGGCTCTCTCTCGCATCACGGATGTCGCCTTCAGCGGCGGCACGTGGCAGTACAAAGGCGCTCCGATGACGATCCAGCTTCTCGCGCGGGTCGAGGACCAACGGCACCAGATCGGCGACTATGTGACGGCCCAGCTGCGGAGCATCGGCTTCACGGTGAACGAGCAGGTCATCAACCGGGCCACGGCGAACAACGTCGTGTACCGCGGCGACCCGACGGGCGGCGCCTGGATGGCGTACACTGAAGGGTTCGCCTCGACGGCCCTGACGACGTGGCCGGACACGGATCCCTACTACTTCTACTGTGGCGGCAACGGAGAGCCGTTCTTCTCCGTGAACGGCGGCACGTACACGCCGCCCGCGGAGCTGGCGGACGCGTGCAACCGGCTCCTCGCCGGGCAATACGTCAGCGTAGGGACCCGACAATCGCTGTTCCAGACCGCGGCAACCCAGGGTGTCGAGGATGGCGTCCGGGTGTGGCTCGCTGCCGGTGCGACGTTCCCGTACGCGAAGAAAGGAATCGCCCCCTTCGTGTATGACCTTGCTGGAGCTACGTGGTCGTTCTTCGCGACGAGGACCGCCCAGAAGCTCGACAGCGGCGGAAACAAGATCGAAGGCGGACAGGTCAAGATCGGAAACCGGGCGCAGTTCGTGTCGCCGTGGGTTCCGTGGGGTGCGTCGGGATTCAGCTTCCTGTATGACGTCCTGCCGCGCTACGACTTCGTCGACTACGGGGTCTTCCCGGACCCGCACACGGGCCTCTACATACCGATCCGTTCGTCGTTCGACGTGACCACCAACGGTCCGATTGGCAAGCTGGCGGTTCCGACGACCGCGTATGAGTTCAACGCGAGCGCGGGCCTCCTGCCCGGATCGTGGAACAACACGTGGGGACACGTGAAGTCGGGGACCCAAGCGGCCTCGAAGGTGGTCTTCTCCTTCACGTTCGGCCAGTGGCACAACGGCGCCACGATGGACATGAGCGACGTCCTCTACGCGATCTCTCTGATTGAGCGCCGCGATCATGGCGACGTCCATGCGAAGGACGCCTTGGCCGCGGAGTTCGGATCGCAGCTGTTCGCGCAGGTGTTCAAAGGGCTCGAGGTCATCGATGCCACCCACCTGGCAATCTACACGGACTACTGGCACGTCGACCCGACCGTGATTGCGGCGGTCGCGGACGCCTACGGCCAAGTGTTCCCGTCCCTCTCGTGGGACGAGAGCGAGTTGGCCCTGAAGACCGTGTTCCACGACTGGACCAGGGTCGACCAGGTGACGGCGGAAGCCGAGAGCCGTGAGGCTCTGGACTTCACCAAGGGCGCGTCGATCGGCTTCATGGACCGCGAAATCTCGAACGCGAACGTGACCGTCACCGGTGCAACGGTAACGGTTCCGCCGGGGTTCGACTCGACAAGCCCCTTCGCCATTAGCCAAGCGGCCGCCACGACGCGATGGGCAGACGTGCAATCGTTCCGGACCGCGAGTGGAACGTACTCCTCGAGCAACGGGCCGTACTCCATCTTCCGGATCGATACGAGCGCGAACACGATCGAGCTGCACAACTTCGCGCAGTACCCGTACCTCGCGGACCACTGGGCAAGCTTGGTCGCGCCCAAGGTCCCGAGCGCGGCGTTGACGGGCCCGTCGCAGGTGTTGACCGGCCTGCAGTATCAGTACAACCTGACGACGACCTTCGCTGGATCGGCGTACGACGCGGTGACGACATCGTTCATCCTGGTCGACCCGGCGACGAACACCGTCGTAGCCTCGGGAACGCCGACGCACACGGGAACTGGAACGTTCCAGGTGAGCGTGAATACGGCTCCGCTGGCGCCCGGTGCGTACAAGCTGCAGACGATCACGGTAGGGGCGGAAGCCGCCGTGCCGGTCTTCTCGACCCTGTCGTTCACGGCGATCTCGCAGCTGGCGTACTTCCAAGGGCAATTCGCCTTGGCCATCGGAGATGCGAACAACCGCATCTCGACGCTGCAGAATAGCCTGAACTCGACGAACGCGCAGCTGACGACGGCGCAGTCGACAATCAACTCGCTGAGCACGTTGCTGTACGTTTCGATCGGGGTCGCGGTGTTGGCAGTCGTCATGGCGGTCGTTAGCGTCGCCGTCCTGGTGCGACGCATCCCGCGGCGCGGCGGCGGGTCGGGCGGGGGCGAGGAGTCGAAAGGGCCCGAAGAGATCTAGTCGGCCGAAACCGGGGGTCCGGACGGACCCCCACCTTTCTCATTTTCGTTTTTGTCGGTTGAAATCCAAATCGTCGCGCATTTTGAGGGCCCGCTCCAAGACAAACCGGGGCACGAACAGGAACAGGCCGAGGATCGCCGCGAACATCCCGGGAATCGCGAGCCAGCCGAGCGGCGTCCGAATCGAATAGGCCCTCGCGCTGACGCCGTAGGCCAGGTCTGCAGCGCCATCGTTCGCCAGGATGAGGGCGTCCGTCGGTCCCGTCGTCGTCATCGAACGATTCGAGCAGCCGAGCGATCGGGCCGGGCGCTGTCCGGTCGTGTTGAAGAGGGAGGATTCGGCGGCCGTCGCGAAGTACAGATGGAGATCACAGGCTCCGACCGGCATGCTGACCTCAAGGTACTGGGCGCTCCACGGACCGATGGGCAGGGTCGTGTTCCCGGGCCCCAAGGTCCCCGAGAAGGACGTCGAATAGGTCGTCTCGACCTCCGTGTCGAGGGACGCGATCGCGATCACAAGCCCAACGACCAGGAGGATGGGCGGGAAGATGCGAGGCGCGAGTCTTCGGAGAGCGGCGGCGCCGAGAACGATTCGTTTCCGCGGGGCCTCAGGCTCGCGATCGGCCACGGCCCGCGCCGACCGCGGCGGACCCGTATCAACGTTCGCCAGGCACAACCCATTTATTCGGCTCGCCGCTCTGTTCTGCCGTGATCGTCGCGATCACGGGAACGCCCGGCACCGGCAAGTCCTCGATTTGCTCGGTCCTAGGCCGTCGCGGCTACTTCATCGTGGACTTGGACCAGGAGGCGCGAGCCGGGGGGTTCATCGTGGGCCGCGATGAATCGAGGGGCGCCGACGAGGTCGACGTCGAGGGGCTGCGGAACCATCTCCTGATCCCGGCCAAGATCGCGTTCCTGAAGGGCCACTACAGCCATCTCATGGATGTGAACCTCGCCATCGTCCTCCGGTGCCGGCCGAGCGTCCTCCGGAAACGCTTGCAAGAACGAGGATGGCCCGATTCGAAGATCCAGGAGAACGTCGAGGCCGAGGCGATCGATTCGATCCTTCAAGAGGCGGTCGCTCGCCTCGATCTCGTGTACGAGATCGACACGACGGAACGCACCGCGGAATCGACCGCGGCGGGGGTCCTAGAGATCCTGCAGGGGCGAACGAAAGGACACGCGCCGGGATCCGTCGACTGGAGCCACGAGGTGCTCTCGTGGTACTAGAGAACGCTCGCGGATTCGCGGAACACTTCCTCCTACCCGTCGCCTCACGGATGGAACACGTGAGCCCGAACGCGATCTCGTGGGCCGCCTTAGTCGCCGCAGCTTTCGCGGGGCTCGGATTCTATCTTGGCGACACCGTTCCATTGGTGTTTGCGATTGTCCTTCTCCTCGTGTCCTCGTATCTCGACGCACTCGATGGCCGGGTCGCGAAGTTGTTCCGCAAGACGAGCGTCCGGGGCGACTTGGTGGACCACGTCTTCGACCGATACGCAGACGTTTTCATCGTGTCGGGCATCGGGTTCGGCCTGTACTGTCGTCTCTCGGTCGGTTTCTTCGCGATCATCGGTATCCTGCTGACGTCGTACATGGGGACCCAGGCCCAGGCTCTCGGCCAAGGGCGCCGCTATGCGGGACTCCTGGGCAGGGCGGACCGTCTCGTCTTGCTCTTCCTCGGTGGATTGCTTCAGCTCCTGGCGGCACCTTCGGGCGGGACGCTGTGGGGTGCCGGCCCCGTCAGCTTCCAACCGCTCGAATGGATCCTGGTCCTCGTCGCGGTGCTCGGGAATGCGACGGCCGTTCAGCGCGCGATCGGAATCTGGAGGGCCATCCCGCCGCCCTAGACGGCGGTCGCGACGGTCTCGCCGCGGGGCCGACGCTCCCGTCCCTTGATCCGATAATAGGACAACGGGTGCTTGATCGTCAGGCAGATCCGATCGGGCCCCGGGCAGATGCCGTACGATTTCATCGTCGCGCATTCCGGGGGCGTGTACTCGGTCGGACTCGACGTGCCCGTGATGTGCTCGATCTGGTACTTCGTCACGTCGGCCGCGAAATCCGGGACGTCCCCAAAGACGCGGAAGATCTCCTCGTTGCCCAGGCCGATGTGATGGAGGAACGCGACGATCGCGAAGCGGCCCATGTGCGGGACATTCTCGTGGTTCTGGATCTGCGCGAGCAGATTGTACATGCACGGCGGGAAGCGGGTGATGCTCACCTTCCCGATGTCCTCGGCCTTGAAGGTTGCCTTCTTCGCCTCGAGGAGTCCGCGGATTTCCGAGAGGTCGGACTTGAACGCCGCGACGATGTCGTCGTTCACCGGGAGGGGCAGGCCTTGCTCGATGTGCCGCTGGACGGCATTCCGCAGGACCCGGAGCGCCTTCTGACGGCGCAGCGTCACGTAGCCGCGTTCGAGCGGCTGGTTGATCAGCTTCCAGGGGGCGTCCCGCATCGTGTTCGTGAAACGAAGGAAATCGGAGAAGTGGATGCGGAATCCACCGTCCTCGCGGCGGAGGTCCATCGGCAGTTGCGCGGCGACATGCAAGATCGCGTCGTCGGAATCCTGTGCCAGCAGGCCCTCCGCGGCGATGGCCTCCCGGAGCGCGAAGCGCCGGGTGAGGTAGGTGTCGCCAAGGGCGGAGACCACGATCCTCGCGACGGGATAGGCGAGCAACTGGGACAGCTGATCCGCGGGCGCGATGGCGACCCGTGGGGATTCGGGACCCTTTTCCAAGGCCTCGTGCACGCGAGTCCGCCCGAGGGCTCTCGCCCGGGCGTATGCGGGCTCGGAGAGCAGCTCCTCGAGGGTCACGCCCTCCGAGCGGATCAAGGCGGACGCCTCCCGGAGAAACGGATACTTCGCGAGGGCCGACAGCTCCACGGCCGTCGGAACGCACTCGCAGTTAAAGGCGTTCGCGGGGGAGGCGCGAACACGGCCGACCGCGGTCCGGCCGAAGGTCTTTCTGCGACCCGACGATTGGCGAGTCCGTGGGCGAGATCCAGGGGTATTTCGCGGTCCACTCCCAGGGGCTCGGGCATGCGACGCGGGCCGTGGCCCTCGCCCGCGGCCTCCAGGCCCGCCGCGAGGGTTTGTACTTCCTCTTCCTGGCCGGCGTCCCGGCCCTCGACCTCGTCGTGGCCAGCGGGTTCGATGCCCTCACGGCGCCGCCCGCCCCCGATTGGCCCGCGAAGGACGGGATCCTCCAGCCAGTTTGGCGCTGGTACGTCGACTATGCACGCTACCTGCGCGTCGCCCGAAGGTTCCTCCGACGGGAGGGAGACTGGAGGTCCAACCGGTTCCTCCTCTCCGACGGGGAAGTCGCTTCGGTTCGCGAGGCCCTGCGTCACAACGTTCCGACCGCGTTGATTGTGAACACGCTCCGCCACGATTTCGCGCAGGATCCGGCCTCGCGACTCCTGGAGGGATACGGGAATCGGTGGTTCTCGTCCGTTGCCCGGCAGGTCGATCTCATCCTCACGTTCGACGACGCCCCGCCGTGGCCGAACGTCCGGCGGATCCCTCCGGTCGTCCGGCCCTTCAGCGCCTCCCGAGAGAAATTGCGCGAGGACCTGTTCCTTCGGAAGAAGACGATCCTCGTGACCGCCGGCGGCACGGCGATTGGAGAGTATCTGCTTCGCGCCGCCGTCGAGGCCTTTCGCGGACTCGATCGAGACGAGGTCTCCATGGTCGTCGTGAGCGGACCAAGGCTGAAGGTGGATCCCGAACCGGGCGTGTACACCTTCGGATTCCTGCCGAACCTCCAGGATTACGTCCTCGCGGCGGACCTCGTCATCACGGCGGGCGGCAAGGGCACGGTGAATGAAGCGCTCGCCGCCGGGACCCCGATCATCGCGATCCCCCCGAAGGGGCACGTCGAGGCGGAGCGGAACGCAGCGGCGCTCGGCTACCGGCACGAGGACCTCGCCCGACTCCGCGACCTCATCGTCGAGAAACTGGCGGTGGGCCGCTTGCCTCCCCGATCGACGGGGAACGAGGAGGCGGTTCGGATCCTCCTCGAATTCCTCGACTCGAAGGTGGGGTCTCCTTAGACCCGCTGGACGAGCGAGCGGTCGACTTGCGCGAGGGCGGCGCGGCCCGTGAGGGCCATCGCGAGTTCGAGTTCGCCTCGCAGGTGTTCGAGCACGCGCCGAACTCCGTCCGCGCCTCCGAGGGCGAGGCCCCACAGGGCGGATCGGCCAATCAGGACGGCCTTCGCGCCGAGGGCGAGGGCCTTGAGGACATCGGTCCCTCGACGGACGCCGCCGTCCATGAAGACCTCGACCCGCCCCTGAACGGCCGCGACGATGTCGGGCAACGCATCGAGGGTCCCGACGGTCGAATCGAGCTGACGTCCTCCGTGGTTCGAGACGATGATCCCGTCCACGTCGTGCTCGACCGCCAGGGTCGCATCTTCGGCGGTCATGATTCCCTTCAGGACGATCGGGAGGGACGTCAGCGAGCGGAGCCAAGCGATGTCCTTCCAGGTGACGGCCGGATCGAGGAGTTCCGCGACGTATTTGGCGAACGCGGAACCGCGTTCCGACGCGGGCACACCGTCGAGCCCTGCGGGGCGGACGTTCGCGATGCTCAGACCCGGCGGGAGCGTGAACGCATTCCGCTCATCCTTCTCGCGACGACCGAGGAGCGGCGTGTCCACGGTGAGGCAGATCGCTCCATACCCGGCCCTCGCCGCGCGTTTCACGAGTTGCGCCGTGACCTCCCGGTCCCTCCACACGTAGAGCTGAAACCAGCGCGGCCCGGCGACCGCCTTGGTCGCGATCGCGCTTACGACCATCACCGTCCCTGCGGCGGCGGCCCCTCGGGCCGTCGCGACCTCCCCCTCCGGATGGACGAGCCCGTGGAAGGCGGTCGGCGCGACCAAGATCGGCATCGAGACCCGTTGGCCGAGGACCGACGTCGAGGTGTCTCGCCTCGACACATCGACGAGGACTCGGGGTCGCAGGGCCCACTTGGTGAAGGCCTCGCGGTTCCGACGGAGGGAGACCTCATCCTCCGCCCCGCCGGCGATGTAGTCGAATGAGGGCCGAGGCACTTTGGCGCGGGCCAGGTCCTCGAGTTCGAGGAGATTCGTGAAGGCGAAGCCCATGACTGGGTGCGATGGACCTAACGCGCTTAGCCCTTTGTCCCGAAGATCGCGGGGTCGGTGAGCCGCGTGCCGCAGTCCGTGCAGAAGTTCATCCTCTGTTCATTTTGCATGCCGCACGCGGGGCAGAATTTCGCGATGTTGACGCCGATCGGAGCGCCGACGGGAGCGCGGGTCGGAGGCGCGGCCCAGTCGACCGGGCTCCGTCTCGCCATGGGCCGGCGTGCGCCGCCGAAAAGGCCCACGAGCAGTTCGATCGGTCCAAAGATGAGGGCTCCGAGGCAGATGAACGGGAACGCGGGGATTAGGAGGGTCACGACTCCTGCCAAGGTGAAGAAGGCACCCACGAGCACATGGCGCAGGATCAAAGGCTCCCCCCGCGACTGCATCGTTTGGGGACGACATGAAGCTTCCGAGGTTACGGCTCGTACGAGGGATGCTCGGGCGATTTCCGACTCTTGCGCTGCACCCACACCGCCAGCTGGTAGAGGACGGAAGATAACCGATTCATGTACCGCAAGATTTCCGGGTTCAGGGGTTCGTGTTTCGACAGGGTGACGACTCGTCGTTCGGCTCGCCGCGCGACCGTGCGGGCCCAATGCAATCGGACGAGGCCTTCGGGGCCGCGGGGGAGGATGAATTCGGTGATCTTGCCGACATCGAACGCGTCGATCCCGGCCTCGAGTCGCGCGACATGTTCGGGCGCCACCCGCGGGACCTTCGCACCTGCGGTCCCAGGGACCATGGCCAGTTCCGCGCCCACGGTGAAGAGGTCGTCCTGGATTTTGAGGAGGAGATCCTGAACACGATTCTCCCGTTGGGCCACGAGGGCGAGACCAATCACCGCATTGAGCTCGTCGACCGCCCCCATCGCCTCCACGCGGGGATCGTCCTTCGAAACGCGCGCCGGCCCGAGGAGGCCGGTCTCGCCGGCGTCGCCCGCCCGCGTGTAGAGCTTCGCCATCACGTCACCGGCTGCGCATCGCTCGGCTTGGGGATCATCGGGAAGAGGGACGGCTGCAGGACGTGGGCGAGGATCTCGAGGCCGTCCACGAGGCGCGGCCCAGGCCGGTTAAAGTAGCTCGAACCGTCGACGAGCCAGGCGCGCCCGGTCCGGGCGGCAGGTAAGTGGGCCCACCACGAGGAGTGCGTGACGACCCCCGCCTCGGCCCGCGTGCGGTCGAGATCGAATCCGCACGGCATCAAGACGGCGACCTCGGGAGCGGCCGACTCGACCTCATTGGATGAGATCCTGCGGGACTTCTCTCCGGGGCGTCCGAGGGAGTCGACGCCTCCCGCGAGGCCGATCATCTCGGGGACCCAGTGGCCTCCGATGAAGAGAGGGTCGAGCCATTCAAGGCACAGCGTGGTCGGCCGCGCCTCCGCGTCGGCGGCGCGTCTCGCGACCTGCTCGATTCGACGACGGAGGTCGTCCACCACATCGCGAGCGCGGTCCTCGACCTCGCAAGCCTGGCCGACGTCCGCGATGTCCTCGAGGACGTCCTCCAAGGAGTGCGGATCCAAGGACACGATTTCGGGCGATCGAGGCAGGCGACGGGCGACTTCCTCCACGTTGCCAAGGGTCGGAGCGCAGACGTCGCACAATCCCTGGGTCAAGATGAGGTCCGGATTGGCGGTCCGGAGCGCCGCAGCATCGACCTGGTAGAGCCCTCCCCCGGACGCGAGCCGCTCTCCGACCAACCGGCTCGTCTCGCCACTCGCCTTGCCCTCGTAGTCGAGGAGGGACCGACTCACGATCGGCTTCGATCTCGCGTCGGCCGGATGGTCGCACTCCGGCGAGACTCCGACGAGAGCCTCACCGAGGCCGAGGGTGAAGCAGATCTCCGTCGCCGCGGGGAGGAGGGACACGATCCGCATGCGCTCGAGGCTGGTAGGCCCGGGGCCGCTAAAAAGGATTGTTCAAGTGGACTCCTGGGACGCATCCAGAATGGATGAACCCATCGTCGTCGATCTCGACTTCGGAGCCGCGGAGAAAAAGGAGAAGAGCGGTCGCTTCACGCGACCGCGTTGGGGAGTTGTTGGTGCTCGAACCGCTTCGATGCGGCCGTGACGAGCCCGTGCTCGATGACGGACTTGCCGCCGTTCACGGCTTCGATGGCTTCGGTGGCCAAGGCGAGGGCCGCTTCGACCGAGAGATCCGGGCGATAGCCCTTGACGATCGTCTCGAGGGCTTCGTCGGAGGACTGACCGATCGCGAAGGCGGAGCCCTTGAACGTGGTCCCGCTCGGATCCACCTGAAGGAGTTGGACCCCCAGGTCGTCCACGCCCGCCAAGAGGACCGAGGCCCCGAACGGGCGCACCGCGTACATCGTGAACTCGTGCAGGTATTCGGACAAGGTCCTCGATAGCGTCCCGACATCGATCGGCTCGTCGTACACGAGCCGGTGTCGCTGGGCCGCGACGCGGACCTGGTCGAGGAGCGTCGTCACGTCTCCGATGTATCCGCTGCCCGTCGCGCCGATGTGGTCGTCGACGACGAACACCTTCTCGGCGGGCTCCATCAGGGGCCGCGTCGGTTTGACCTGGCTCGACAGGAGGGCGAAGTCTTTCGTCTTCAGCCCAAGGGTCGTCGAACCGCGGCTGACCGCCTGCAGTGCGTAGTCGACCTGGACGAGCCGGCCTTCCTGGTTGTAGAAGAACGGCATCCGTCCCATTTCGCCCGAGGCCATCTCAGTTCGCCCCCCCGAAAGCGTGGCCGTTCGGAATCGCCAAGACGTCGACCCCGTTCCCACTGCCCGGATCTCGTTCCATTGCAGCGCGCACCGCGGCCTCCGCGAGCTTCCTCGCCTCGTCGAGCGAGAACTCCTTGCGGAACCCCTGCTCGAGGACGCCGTACGCGATCGGCGAACCGCTGCCCGAGGACATGAAGTCCTCCGAGGTGATCGCCCCGCTCATGTCGCTCGTGTACACGTGGGCGCCTTCGCGGTCCACCCCGGCGACGACGAGCTCCACGTAGAACGGGTTGTAGCTCTTCATCGACGAGTACACGATGTTCGAGATCAGTTTCGCGCTTTCCTTCACGGACAGCGGATAGCCGCGACGCAACGCGAGCAGCCGACGTTCGGCCTTCGCGAGGTTCACGAGGTATTCCGCGTCCGACATTGCCCCGGCGATCGCCACCGCGGTTGCGCCATCGAGGGAGAAAATCTTCTGGACCACCTTGGATCCGACGAAGAACCCCTTCGAGGCGCGCTTGTCCGCCGCGAGGACGACGCCGTCCTTGCTTCGTATTCCGACCGTTGTGGTCATCTTAGGCACCTTGCCTCATAAGCCTGTAATGTCGGCGGTCGGGTATGTTGACTCGAAAGGCCATGGTCTGGTCACGACCTCAAGAGCCGCCGGACGAGGGCCAGGAATGGCTCGTCGGGAAAAACGTCGCGACTAGCTCTCGAGGATTCGAGGCTTAGCCGTAAGACACCTGACATACTCGCGCTAGAAGGGTGCTGGCCGGAGGCGAGATAAGGATCGTCTTGATGTCTGGCTGACTTTTGGGAGGTTGCAACGGAGGTGGCACGGGCGAGGTCGGCTTCCCGCGTCTTCGCTTCCACATCAGAACAACTAGCGCGCTGGCGACCGCGATTGCGGTAGCGACGGTCGCGGCAAGTAACGGATTGAAAGTCGGGATGGAACCCGGTTCCGAAAAGGCGGAGACGAACGCATCGTTCTTGCCGACGCTCGTCTCTCCGGGAAAAGTGCCGGAGACGTAGCCGGCGACGTACACCCTGGACCCGGCGGAGGCGACCGAGTTTGCGCCATCGATGGCGAATGTGCCGAACTGCTGTGCCGATAGGATGTACCCCTCCAAATCGGACTTGCCCAGAAAAACGTCGACTGAACTTGAGTTGGCCTGACCGGGGAATGTGCCGGCCACACCTCCGGCGACATATATGCCGGACGAACCGAGGGCGACTGCACTTACAAAAGGCCCCCACGCGCCGAATCGGCGGATCCACAGGAGGTTCCCGTCCACATCGTACTTCGTAAGGAATGCATCGGAACCAGACGTATAACCCGCGACGTAGGCCCCTGATGAGTCGGTGGCGACGGAATTCGTAAGGTCGTACAACGGTGAACCGAACTGGCGCGTCCACAGGACACTTCCGTTCATGCTGTACCTCCGAAGGAATCCATCAGGGCCTCCGGCGTTCGTCTCACCGGGGAATGAGCCTCCAGTCACGCCCGTGACGTACGCCCCCGAGGGCGCGACAGCGATGCCCACTGCGGAATCGTCGGCAGACGTGCCGAACTGGCTCGTCCACACCGCACTACCGTTTGTATCATACTCTCGAACGAAGGCGTCGAACCCACCTTCGCTCGCCTCGCCGGGAAAAGTACCTCGTGTGTGGCCAGCGACGTACACCAGGGACGCACTGGCAACGACTGCGAAAGCGTAGTCGTCTGAAGAAGTGCCAAACTGGCGCGTCCACAAGATGCCACCGTCCGTGTCGTATTTCCTAACGAAAGCGTCGATGCCTCCGACGCTCGTCTCGTTCGGCAAGGTAGTAAACGTCGCCCCGACGACGAAAGCGCCAGACGCGCCGAGAGCGACGGCGTATGCGTAGTCGCCGACCACGCTCGTCCACAAGACATTCCCATCAGGGTCATACTTCCGAAGGAATCCGGTGTTAGTCGTCGTGCCGAGGAAGGGGCCGCCCATGTCACCGGCTACATAGATGCCAGACATGTCTGCTGCGAGTGCGTTGGCGGAATCGAATTCGGACGTACCGAACTGGCGGATCCAAAGCATCGACGGCGATCCCTCTGCTCGCGCCGTCGAGGTCGCCTCGGGTACAGACAAGGCAAGTACCACGTAGACTACCAATGCCAGTGCGATTCTTTCAGGAAAGACGCCAAACCGCGCGTTGGAAGCAATCATGAACTCGCCG
>VBLS01000001.1:26744-28127 GCA_005878635.1 Methanobacteriota archaeon
CGTGATGTCACTCTTCATGAACTACTTTGCTCGGCGGCAGTGGACTCGAATAACGGGCGCGATCCTTCGCAGGTTAGTTCTGGATTTCCCTCAGGGTGCTCAGGGAGCGGAAACCTTCATCTATCGCCTCTGCCAGCAACTTTCATGAGCCGTGCCAGCACGTGAGAGAAAATCGGCTATTTGATACCGCACGGATAATGGAGGAATTTCGACTTTCCTATGTCGCGCGTTGAGTATGTTGACTCGTAGTCCCCCGCCCTCAGTCACACATTATGCTAAGGTTGACGATATGGGCGGGACGACAAGGAGACGGGACGATGAGACTGGACCCGATCGAGAAGCCCAAGGGATTCATCACTCGAATGGCCTACTGGGGGACGCGCCGCCGGTTCGGGAAGGTGATGACCCCGATGAAGGTCGTGCTCGCGCGGATGCCGGGGTCGCTGCGATTCAGCAACGCGATCGCGAAGTTCGAGCTACATGGGATCCGGCTCGAGCCTGCCCTCCATTACATGGTGGGTCTCCTCGCTTCCCAGATCAACGGCTGCGAGTTTTGCATGGACCTCGGGCGGTCCATGGCGATCCGGGAGCACCTCGGGATGGAGAAGTTCGACGCGCTGCCCGAATACCGGACCAGCCCGCTCTTCTCCGCTCGGGAGCGAGCGGCCCTAGCGTATGCGGAGGAGGCCACCAAGAACCGGCGAGTCTCGGACGCAACGTTCGAGGAGCTCCGGAAGCACTTCAGCGAGGAGGAGATCGCCGAGATCACGTGGGTGAACGCGATCGAGAATTACTACAATCTCCTCAACATCCCACTCGAGATCGGATCCGACGGCTACTGTTCGATCGCCCAGGCACGGGCGGCCTGACCTGATAGAGTCCACCGATGGCGCCATGGCCCCCGAACAAGGGGGGCTGGTTTCAGGAGAAGCCTCGGCGGTGGCGGAGATATCACGTTCCTCGACAGGTACGCCTTCGCCACTGTGGGAATCGAGGTTGGCGTCCTGTCGAGGTTGTCGGGGCCCGTCAGCCGCTAATTCCAGAGTACGAGTCGCGCGAGACTTCGCGGACGATGTGCTGGAAGAGTTGGTGGCCAAGTCGCGCGGCGTTATCCAGTTGATCGGGCGAAGCCACCTTGGCCGTGACCACGAGCTGGCCGGGGCGGATGAACGTCTCGAGTCGAATCGAATCATCCTCCAAGGCCCATGCGAGCCGCATGCCGTCCGCGAATTCGGACAGCCCGTACCACCGGAGCGGCCCGATCCAGGCTCCCCGGAGCGCTTGGACCAGCGCTCGAAGGTCGAGGTTTGCGGGGAGGTACGTTTGGAGGATGGTGACGCCCGGGTCATCGGACCGCAGGGCTCCCGGACTCAGGACCTCCAT
>VBLS01000201.1 GCA_005878635.1 Methanobacteriota archaeon
TGACCCAGCGTCGGGCGCTGGCCCGCGGCCGGTTCTCCTGGAATGCCTTCGCCCTCGACGTGGTCTCCGGACTCGCGCTCGCCGTCGGTGCCTGGGCCTACTACGCCTCGGTCGATCTCCCGTTCCTCGCGGACGTCCTCGCGCCGCAGGCCCTCACCTTGTTCGTCGCCGTCGTCGTGCTCCTGACGGCCCTGATCTCTCCCTTGGCCAAGCCCGCGAAACGACGAATTGGAAAGGGCCTGGTCCGACCGGCCTCTAAGATTTTCCTGCCCCCCGTACTCGGATTCTTCTTGCTCATCACGAACTCCACCATGGTCCTCTTCGTCGGGACGATCCGAACGCCGCCGGCCTTCTTCCTGATCCTGCCGGCCCTCTTCGGGTTCGCCGCTTTCGCGATTGTCGGCCTCCAGATGGTGCGCCGCACGACGAACCGGACGAACGACCTCGTGGTCGCGATGCTCGTGGCCCCGGTCGCCCTCATCTTGTTCGGATTCCTCCGAGGCCTCGATCCCAGCGGACTCCTCTTCGTGTACCGCGCGTTCGATTTCATGGACTACGCCTTCGCGGTCCTGGTCGGAGTCGCCTTCACTGCGTTCTGGAAGGTCCTTCGGGTCTCTCGCGCCTCGCGCGGCGCACTTCTCGCGGGCTTCGTCGTGGCGCTGCTCTCGACGACGCCGATGGCTTGGAACACGCCCGAGGTGTTCGGCGTCCAGAACGTCACGACGTCGGACGAGTTCCAGGCACTCGCGGTCCTCGGATCCCTTGGGGCGCGGAACGTGACGACCGACCAGCGCATGGCCGACGTGGGGAGGATGTGGTTCGGGTACGTCTCGAATCCCGACCTCCCGCAGAAACTGCGGGACCATGCGAGCCTCGAGGGCGCCGACTACGCCCTCGTCTTGGAGCGGTGGACCACGGTCGGGGCGCAGGTCCATCCGGCTCCGAACATCGTCCTCGCCCCGGAAACCCTGGCCGCCTTCCTCGCGACGAATCGCGTCGTGTACGAGACCGGCCTTCCGGGAGACCGGATTCGTGCAAATCCTCCCTTGAACGATCCTCCGACTCGACCGGTCCGAGAACTATATGGCTCGCGACCCCACTTCTCCGGTTGTGGGGACGTACCGCATTTTCTTCGTGAGCGACCTGCACGGCTCCGAGGTGTGCTTTCGGAAATTCCTGAACTCCATCGACGCGTACCACCCGGACGCCCTGGTCTACGGAGGCGATATCCTCGGCAAACTCCTGGTGCCCCTGTTCGACGATGGGGGCGGCGCGTATCACTGGTATCCGAGCGGCGAGAAGCGGGTGGCCTTCCCGGCCGCGGACCGTCCCAAAGTGGAACGCCAGATTGCGGACCAAGGACGCTACTCGATGTCCGTTACGCCCGACCGCTGGGCCGAACTGCAACGGGACCGCAAGGGTCTGGAGGCGATGACCTTGGAACTCGGGCGGGCTCGGGTGCGGGCGTGGCTCCGCCTCATCGAAGAACGGCTCACGCCGAAAGGCGTGCCGATCGTGATGAACGTGGGGAACGATGACACCGACGATCTCTTGGACCTTCTCCGCAAAGAGGCGCCACCCAACGTCCTCGTCCCGGAGGGGGACGTGGTCCCGGTGGGACCGTACGAGATGTGGGGCTGCGGATACGCGAACATGACTCCCTGGCGGTGTGCCCGCGACCTCGAGGAGGTCGACCTTCAGAAGGTGATCGACCGGACCTCTGGGCGGATGGGCAATCCCAAGAAGACGATCCTCGACATCCATGCCCCGCCCCTTAACACCGGCCTCGACCTGGCCCCGCAGCTCGACGAGAACCTGAAGCCGCGGGCGGTCGGGGGACAGATCCTCCTCGACCACGTCGGCTCTCCGTCGGTCCGCGCCCTCATCGAGGATCGTCAGCCGGCGCTCAGTCTCCACGGACACATCCATGAGAGCAAGGCGCTCGATACGGTCGGCCGCACTCCGGTGGTGAACCCAGGGAGCGTCTATTTCAGCGGAACGTTGCAGGGCGTGCTCCTGGACCTGCGGGGCGGAGACCTCGCGGGCCACCTGTTCGTCACGGGCTGAGCCAGATGACCGAGGTCCGCTTGCCACCGGAGGAGTTCCTCCGGGAAACGGAGCGACTTGTTGCGGCGGCGGACGCTCGCGGCGCACCGCTCCGGGTCTGTGGAAGCGTCGGACTCTATCACGCCATTCGCCACGACGACTTGGCATCGCGGATCTACAGCTTCCGCGACGGCGGCGAGACCCCTCGCATCATGTTCAAGGACCTCGACTTGGCGGCACGAGAGAAGCACGGGCCCGTGATCTACCGGCTCTTCGTCAAGGAGCTCGGCTACCGCGAAGACCGGGAGACGAACGCGCTCTTCGGCAGCTTCCGGAACATCTTCTACCACCCGAGTTTCCAGATTGACGTGTTCTACGACACGTTGCGATTCAATCATGCGATCCCGATCAAGGACCGCCTCGTCCCCGGGGTCACGCTGCCGCTGGAGGACTTGTTCCTGGGCAAGGTCCAGATCCACGCACCGCCGAGGAAGGATCTCGTGGACCTCGCGTCGTTCCTTAGCGCGGTCCCCCTCGGGAAACTTGACCGATCGTACCTCACCGATTTCTTCGGCAACGATTGGGGCCTGTGGTACGACGCGGACCTCAATTTCGCCGCCGCGGTTTCGACGATCGGCTCCCTGCCTGCGTCGTTCAGCGGGGCGGATCGCGATCATGTCCTCGGGCGGCTCCGAGAATATCGCACGTTCCTCCGAGATTGTCCGAAGACGCGGCGATGGGAGAAGCGCCGGGCGAAAGGCACGAAGGAACCGTGGTACGAACCGGTCGACGAGGTCCGCTAGCGACGCGCGCCGGCCGACCGGTGCCGGGCCAGCGCACACATCCCTTCGTAAATGAGATTCGACGCGGCGAGGGCGGTGATCTGCCCCATGTGGTCGTATTGCGGCGCGACCTCGACCAGGTCGAATCCGACGACGTTCGCACGATGGAGCTCGCGGAGGAAATGGATCATCTCTCGGCTCGTGAGTCCCCCCGACTCCGGCGTGCCGGTCCCGGGCGCGTACGCGGGATCGAGCACGTCGATGTCCACGGAGACGTAGAGCGGGCGGTCCTTGATCGCCTCGAGGATGCGGTCCATGATGACCTTGTACCCCTGGGAGTCGACGTCCTCCGAGGTGTACGTCCGGTCCACGATCGCGGCATTGTTCCGGACGTCCTCATGGGAGTAGAGGGAACTGCGGATCCCCACCTGGAAGACCTGGCTGCGAGCGATGAGCCCTTCCTCGTAGGCCCGCTTCACCCACGTCCCGTGCGTGTACCTCTTCGAGCCCCAGTACGCCTCCCATGTGTCGAAGTGCGCGTCGAAGTGCAGCAGGCTCGCGGCTTCCTTCCCGGCCGCCTTGCGCGCCCGCAGGACGGGCAGCGTCACGGAGTGGTCCCCGCCCGCGATGAACGGGACGATGTCCGCTGCGAACATCGGTTTCAGCGCGGACTCGATTCGCGCGAACGTGTCCTCCGTATAGCCCGGGACCGGATCGACATCCCCCGCATCGACGGTGTCGAGCACTCGGAACGGATAGACATCGGCGAACATGTTGTACGGGCGGACGAGACGCGAGGCGTGGCGAATCGCGGACGGCCCCTCGCGGGCCCCGCTTCGATAGGAGGTCGCGTCGTCCCAAGGAAGGCCGAGGAACACGCTCCTCGCATTCTTGAAATCCCGTTGCAGCGGGAGTCGCGCGAACGTTGCGACCTGGGCGAACCGGGGCGAAGCCGCGCCGTCCAAGGGCTCCGTCACGATTCAACCCGCCTAGTCCGGTGGGAGGGCCTTGAACGCCATCGAGATGTCCACGCCATGCTGCTGCAGGTGGAACCATCGGGCGGCGTAGTACCAGATGGCTCCGCCGACGAAGACGAGGACGATCGACACATAGCTCGTGTACTGGTTCGTCAACGTGAAGCCCGCGGCGTCCCCGAGGAGCGGCAAGGTCGACACCAGGTACGCGGAGACGACGGTCACGAGGAGGGAAACCACTCCGACGACCGTGTACATCGGGCGATGCTTCTGGAGGCCGAGGCGAACGAGGGACAGGCAGGTGAGCGAGACCGTCACCATCGGCAAGAAGAAGAGGAGGAAAATGAGCGGTTCGTAGGCCGCTTGGTAGTAGAACGTGATCAACGGGAGCAGGACCGCCCCGATGACCGACACGACGACAATGCCGGCCCAGGGTTGGTGCGTCCGCCGGGTGACACTGCTCATCCACGTCGGGAAGAGCCGATCGAGGGAGAAGCTCAGCGAGTAACGGGAGAAGATGTAGAGCCCCAGGATGAGCCACAGGGCGTACCAGGAGACGGATCCCAGGAACATGATCCCGAGGAGGATCGGATTGCGGCCGGCGACCAGATTCGGCAGCGATGTCAGACCGGAGGCAAACGGGAGGGGCGCCGGATCCGTTGCGCTTCCGAAGGCGTAATTCGAAAGGGCGACCGAACCGTTCAAGAAGTCCGTGCCGACGATGCTTTCGAAGGCCCACACGATTGCGGCGGCGAAGGCGACCGAGAGGGCAAAGGACACGGCGATCCCGCGACTCACACTCTTGGCGGTCCGCCGGAACTCGCCCGCGATGTACGACGGCGCGCCGCCAAACATGTAGTAGAAGGCGAACACGAGGGGCACGAAGATGATCGTGTTGCCAAAACTCGAACCGTACGGACCCCAGTTCGTCCGGCCGTACGCCGTGACGTCATCGTAGTAGTTGCCGGCGTAACCTTGGGAGGCCATGAACGAATTCACGGCGTTTACAAATCCGTTGTGTCCGGCCGCGACGAGCACGCCCAAGGCGACGATGAGTCCCGCGATCTCGAGGAACAGCAAGGCGGAGAAGATTCGGAAGGCAAGGCGTGGCTTCATGACAATCCACAGGGCCATGAGGACGAGCGTCAGCACTTCGCCGATGGCGACGATCGACGCGGTGTTCGTCATCAGGTTGGTTCCTAGACTTGTCAGGCTCGCGTCGCCGACGACGGATCCCCAGCTCGCGAGCCCAGGGCCCAGGGAGAAGATGACGAACCAGTACGGGAGGATGGCCGCGTAGATGGCCGCATTCAGGATGCGCGACAGCCCGCCGACGAAGCCGAGGTACGGATGCAGGAGACGAGACGCGTAGACGTATTCGCCCCCGGACCGTGGCATTTCGATGGCCATGATCGCATAGGCCGCGACTACGGGAATCCCGGCGAGGGCGGCGAGCAGAGTCGCCTGCATCAGGTTCGCCCCGGTCACGAAGAGGAGGACGACCAGGAAAAGGCCGTATGCGGGCCCCGGACCGAGCGAAATCAAGTTAATCGAAAAGGATTCGAACGCTCCCAATTCCTTCACGAGCCCGCTCGTTTTCCGAGCGAAGACCTCCTTTTCGGCGACCGCAGTCGCAGTCGTTTCTACCATCGAATGTCGCCTCCCCGTCCCTGATTGCGATAGGCCCCGGACCGGCCCACCGGTTCGAAGCGCGAAACGCTCCTGCCGGGGGCGGGCAGACAGCCCAGGCGGCCGGAACTTAGCATGGGATAATAGACTTTGCGAGCGGAAGCGAACGGGGTCAGTCGAGCTTGCGCGGGCCGCCCCGTGTATTTATCTGACGTGTCGCGGTTCCGTCGGGGCCGTGCATCTCGGATTGGTCCAATTCACGCCGACATTCCAGGCGACGGCCCCGAACTGGGAGAAGATGCGGACCTGGGCCGAGAGCATCCCCGCCGACGTGATCGTGTTCCCGGAATTGGCCAGCTGCGGCTACATGTACCGGGACCGCAAGGAGGCTGCGGCACACGTCGAATCGCGGTCCGTCCTCGCTCCGATCGAGGCGATCGCTCGACGGACAGGACGGCTGATTGTGGGCGGCTTCGCCGAACGCGCCGCGGGTGCCTTCTACGATTCCGCGTTCGCGTGCGGTCCCGACGGCACGACGGTCTATCGGAAAATCCATCTGTGGAATCGAGAGACGCTGATTTTCGAACCGGGGACCCAGCCCACGATCGTCGAGTTCCAAGGCCATCGGATCGGGCTCGAGGTCTGTTATGACCTCCAGTTCCCGGAGCTCGCCGCCTACCTCGCGCGCCGCGGCGCCGAACTCGTCGTGGTCCCGACCGCCTGGGCCGAGGAAACCTATCGTCCGTCGCATGGCCTCCAACCGTACAATCACCTGGCGATCGCCTCGGCCTTTGCCGGCGGCATCTTCGTCGCGGTCGTGAATCGAACGGGCGTCGAGCGAGCCGCGCGCTTCCCGGGACAATCGAGCCTGACGAATCCGTTCGGCCAGCTCGAGAGCCTCGATGGGGAGGAGGCCGTGGCGGTGAAGTCGGTTGACTTTTCTCAACTCAAAGTCGCCAAACGTCCGAACGCGTTCAACGACCTAGACCACGATTCCAAGCTCGAGATCCTCCCGCCTCGGATGCGAACGAAGATCCGCGACCGTTCCCAGCCGCGAACGAGACGGAGGAAAGCGTCTTGACGAGTCCTCGCGAGAACCCTTAAATATGGCACTCCCCTAGACGCGCCTTCGATGGCCGAGAAGAAGTCCCGCGCCGCCGCCCGGAAGATCAAGGACAAGTGGAAGGCGAAGGTGTGGTACAACCTCCTCGCGCCGGAGATGTTCAACAAGCAGGCCCTCGGCGAGACGCCGACGGACGAGCCGGGCAAGCTCGTCGGTCGGATCACGGAGGTCACGGTGCAGGACCTGACCGGCGACTTCAGCAAGATGCACATCAAGCTCGCGTTCCGCGTGAACCACGTGCAGGGCCAGGACGCCCTCACGCAGTTCGTCGGTCACGACATGACGTCGGACTACATCCGGCGGCTCACCCGTCGCAAGCGGACGCGGACCGATCTGACCGTTGATGTCGTGACGAAGGACGGATGGAACGTCCGCGTGAAGCCGATGGCGATCACGGACCGGCGGATTCAGACCGCGAAGCAGCGCGTCATCCGGACGATCATGACGAAGACGGTGACCGACGTCGCGGCAAAGCAGTCGATCGGGGAATTCGTGAAGGGGATCATCAGCGGCGATCTCGCGAAGACGATCGCACTGGCCTGCAAGCCGATCCATCCCGTGTCGCGCGTGGAAGTCCGCAAGTCCGAGGTCTGGGCGGTGGGCGAGATCGCGCCGTCGAGCGAGGCGCCCGCGGCCGAGGCGCCCACCGCGGAGGCCCCGGTCGCCCCGGAACCCGCGGCCGAGCCGGAGCCCGCGCCGGAGCCGGAGAAACCGGAACCAGCCCCCGAGGAGCTCGCGCCGGAAGAGCTCCCGCCAGAAGACGACGAAGACTT
>VBLS01000299.1 GCA_005878635.1 Methanobacteriota archaeon
CGAAGGGAGACATGCAGAGCTCCGCGATCGCGAAGAAGGAAGAGCTCGAGCGAATCGCGGCGTCCGCGCGGTGATTCTCTCCAGAGACCGAAGGTTTAATTAGCCTCGGCCCGGTGCGACAATTCATCTCGCCCACGTTGAACGTTTGGTGCGCCGCTCATGGGACGTAAGGAAGACAATATCAAGAAGGCACAAACCCTCCTCCACCAGAAGGAGCGGATCCGGAACATCGGGACCGCGGCACATATCGATCATGGAAAAACAACCCTCTCCGACTCCCTCATCGCGGGAGCGGGGATGATCTCCGAAGAACTCGCCGGCTCCCAGCTCTTCATGGATTACGACGAGCAGGAGCAGGCCCGCGGCATCACAATCAACGCGGCGATCGCGTCGATGGTCCACGATTTCGAGGGTGGGCAGTACCTGATTAACCTCATCGACACGCCCGGCCATGTGGACTTCGGCGGCGACGTGACCCGCGCGATGCGCGCGATCGACGGGGTCATCATCCTCGTCGACTCGGTCGAAGGCATCATGCCGCAGACGGAGACCGTGATCCGTCAGGCGCTCAAGGAACGGGTCCGGCCGGTCCTCTTCATCAACAAGGTCGACCGGCTCGTGAACGAGCTGAAGATCTCACCGGACATGATGCAGCAGCGGTTCCAGAAGATCATCACGGAAGTCAACAACCGCATCCGAAAGTGGCTCCCGGAGGACCTTGGGGAGAAGTGGATGGTGAACGTTGAGGCGGGCAGCGTGGCATTCGGAAGCGCATACCACAAGTGGGCGGTCAGCGCCCCGTTCACGAAGCGGACGGGCATCGGGTTCAAGGACGTCTACAAACACGCCCAGGAAGGGACGATGAAGGAGTTGGCGAAGAAGGCCCCGCTCCACAGCGTCGTCTTGAACATGGTGATCCGCCACCTCCCGAACCCGCTGGAGGCCCAGAAGATCCGGATCCCGATCATTTGGAAGGGCGACCTCGAGTCCCCCGTCGGCAAGGCGATGATGACCGTGGACGAGAACGGCCCCGTGGGATACATGGTCACGAAAATCATGAGGTCGCCGCGGGCCGCCTTTTCTCCGGCAAGGTCCGGCGCGGCGCGGAACTGTGGGTCAGCGGGATGCCGAAGCCCCAGCGCGCGCAGACCGTCGCGATGATCGTCGGACCGGACCGCATCCCCGTCGACGAGATCGACGCGGGAAACGTGGTCGCAGTCGTTGGGCTCAAGGATGCCATCGCGGGCTCGACCGTAAGCGACGACAAGGACATGCAGCCCTTCGAGAAGATCGTCCACTACTCCGACCCGGTCGTCACGATCGCGGTCGAGGCGAAGTCGACCTCCGACCTGCCACGGCTCGTCGAGGCCCTGCGCATGATCGCGAAGGCCGACCCCAGCATCGAGGTGGAGATTAACCAGGAGACGGGCGAGCACCTCATCTCCGGCATGGGGGAGCTTCACCTCGAGATCACAATCTACCGGGTCCAGAACGACTACAAAATCCCGGTCACGACGAGCCCTCCAATCGTCGTATACCGGGAAGGCGTCGCCGGGAAGGGCGGCCCCTTCGAAGGGAAGTCGCCGAACAAGCACAACCGCTTCTATATGGAGGTCGAGCCCCTCGAGGGCAAGGTCGTCCAGGCGATCCGCGCGGGCGAGATCGCCGCGGGCCAGCGCATCAAGGACTCGAAGGTCCTCGCGAAGAAGCTCGAGGAACTCGGCATGGACCGGAACGAGGCGAAGAACGTCGTCTGGGTCCACGACACGAACATGCTGATCGACGGCACAAAAGGCATCCAGTACCTGCACGAAACGATGGAGCTGATCAAGGAGGCGTACATCGAGGCGATGAACCGCGGGCCCCTCGCGGCGGAGAAGGGGATGGGCCTGAAGGTCCGCCTGGTCGACGCGAAGCTCCACGAGGACTCGGTCCACCGCGGTCCCGCCCAGGTGATCCCCGCGGCCCGATCGTCCGTCTATGGCGCGATGGTCCTCGCGGGCCGCATCCTGCTCGAGCCGATCCAGAAGGTCTTCATCAACGTCCCGCAGGACTTCATGGGTTCCGCGATTGGCGAGATCCAGAGCCGCCGCGGGGTCATCGAGGACATCAGCCAGGAGGGGGAAATCACGGTGATCCATGCGAAGGCGCCCGTCGCAGAGATGTTCGGTTTCGCGTCCGCGATCCGGTCCGCGACCCAGGGACGGGCCCTTTGGTCGACGGAGAACGCGGGCTTTGAGTCGGTGCCGTCGAACCTCCAGGGCGAGGTCGTCCGGGCGATCCGCACGCGGAAGGGTCTGCCGCCGGAGCCGTACGACGCCGCATATTACGCAGCGTGAGGCGCGCACTGGGCGTCGGGACGGGAACCGGCAAATCCTGAAACCCCGCGGACACCATCGGCTCGTGGGGAACACCATGACGACGGATCGTAGATTCTCTCGTTTCAGCAAGGCACGGGACACCGCGGCGTTCAGCATCACCGACATTCCGGCCGGTGGCGTCTGCCTCTCCGCCTTCTTGATCATTACGCAGACCGGGGAGCCGACGAGGGTCCTCATGGGCCACATGAACCCAGCGGCCCCATGGGACCATATCGGTCCCACCTCATCTTCCAGGAATCGCCCGGGGACGCCGCGCGACGGATTGCCCGCGAGCAGCTCGAGCTGCCCGATCTCCCTCTGTCGGAGCCCAAGGTGGTGTCGGAGGCCTACACGCCGCGGCGTTTTCCGGACGCCGCGAAGCATTGGGACCTCGAGTTCCTGTTTCATGGCGAATTGCCGGCAAACCAGGTCCACCGATCCGTGGCATGGCTGGAGTTGGCCTTCGTCGACGTGCGTCACACAGGCAAATCGGAGATCGCGCGATCGCACGAGGACATCCTCGAGTCTGCGGGATTTCGTTTCGGCGAGGACTGAG
>VBLS01000040.1 GCA_005878635.1 Methanobacteriota archaeon
GAGATCCGTTGCCAGGCCGGATCCAGATGTCGGTCGGCGCCGAGGGGGTCCCGGGCGCGGTGGCGAGCGCCCACGTGTCGTTGCTGTCGCCGCCGAACATGATCGTCCGCGCAGACTGCGAGTCGTACGCCATCCCCTGGAACGCATGGTACGGAGGAGAGTGGTCCGGGTGCAGGAGGCTCCAGGTGTTGTTCGCGAAATCGTAGGCCCATGTCTTACTGTTATCGTCTGCAGTCCCGCCGAAAAGAATGCATCGATCGATCGCTGAATCGTAGGAGAAGCCCATTCCCCAGCGCCCGGACGGCCCATCCGGTGGGGTCATGTTCGTCCACGTGTTCGTGTCGAAGTCGTACGCCCAGGTGTCGTTGAGAGGGTTGTTCGGGTCCCAAAACGGATTATAACCCCCGAACATGATCATCCGGTCCGCCTTAGAGTCGTACGCCATGCCGGGCGATCGACGCCCGGGTGGCGCGACGCCGGGCGACATGTTCGTCCACTGGTTCTGGGCCGCGTCGTACGCCCACGTTTCGTTGTCGTAAGTGTAGCTGACCGTGAGGCCGCCGAAGAGAATCGTCCGGGCCGACTGCGCGTCGTACGTCATCCCCGGCGATCGCCGCTCGGAAGGATGGTCGGCCGGGCTGAGGTTCGTCCATGTATTCGACGAGAAATCGTACCCCCATGTCCCGCTCGAGTACGCTGCGTTGGGATAGGTCCCAATCAATCCGCCGAACAGGATCGTCTGCCGGGATCCGCTGTCGTACGCGGCGCGCAAGAGCTGTGTTGCATCCGGATGCCCCGCCGGATGCAAGTTGGTCCAGGCATTCGATTCGAAGTCGTACGCCCACGTCTCGTTGCTACCGTCATCGCTTCCGTCGTAGCCGCCGTAGGCGATCACGCGGTCCGCGTCGGAGTCGTAGACCATCGCCAGGTTGAGATAGCCGGCCGGCGCGTCGCTCGGGTTCATGTTCGTCCAATCGGATCCGCCCATCGGGGCGGCGTGTCCGCGGACGATGGGCGGGGCCCCGGCGGAGACCGATGGCCCCGGAATGAGGAGCAGGAGTGCAAGGAATACGATGGTCGACGACCCGCGCAGGACCGTCGCGATGGCCTCCCTCCGACGATGGGATGGGGTTCGAGCTATTTGTCCCCTTGGGAAGAGGCCCATTTCTCGAAGGGATTCCGCTTCCTCGTGGCGATCGGGCCGGCCAGCATCACGTCGCGGGAACAACAGCTAAATAAAGAGGGGCACATCGGCCGGGCGATCGGGAGGGACCCCGTGCCCGTTGCGGTCGAAGGACTCCGGAAGCTGCTTCAAGATTTCAACACGCGGAGCGGCGCGAAGATTTCCGCGATCGTTTCCCGGTCCGGGGTCCCCGTCGCCTGGGTCCTGCCGGACGAAACCCAGGTCGACAACTTCGCGACGATGGCGGCGACCCTCCTCGGCGCGCTGGAAGTCATCTACGCGACGATGAAGGCGGCCACGCCGACCCACGTGACCGTGGAATCCGAAGGCGGGATCCTCTCCGTCCGGGAAGTCACCGGCAAGATGTTTTTCGTCGCGATGGCGACGAGGCGCTCGCCTCAGATGGTGAAGTCGATCGAGGAACTCCTCGTGAAGGCGAAGGGCCTCCTGACCTAAGCCGTTCGACGCCGGAGATGCGGGATGGCCTCGACGATCCGTCGACGGATCCGCTGGTAGAGGCCAACGCGGCGGCTCACATACTCGACCAGAAGGGCGAGGGCGATCCCGACGACCGCGCCTCCGAGGATGTCGGACGGCCAGTGCAGGCCGAGGTAGACGCGGCTGAGGCCCGCGAGGACCGCCACGGCGCCCGCCGGGACGCCCACCTTCCAACGGAAGCGGACCGTCAGGAAGCCCGCGACCGCGAAGGCGCGGGACGCGTGGCCGCTCGGGAACGCCGGATCGAACTCGGCGGAGCACCGGTAGCCCGCGAGGGTGCGGACGTTCGAGAGGGTGTCGCACGGTCGCGCGCGGCCGACGAGATACTTGATCGCCTCGGAGACGAGGATCGTGATCCCGAGGACGAGGAGGACGTCGAAGGTCGCCTCGCGCAGGCCCTTCAACCAGAGCGGCACCGCGACGAGGAAGATCACGTAGACGCCGGTGAGGATCGTGAAGAAGACGAAGATCCGATCGAGGACCGGGTCCGTGCCGGCGAGATTCAGGGCCCGGAAAATCGTCTCGTCGAGCCCGCTGGAGGCAAACGTGACGAAGGCGTGCACGCGCCCCCGATGCCGATGTTCCCCATAAAGGGCCGCGAAGGGGAGAAACCCTCTTGGCCACCGCGAGCATCGTCCTCCGCCTTGGACCGCGAGCGGGAGATCTACCATCGGCTCCTCCGCCATTACGGGCCGCAGCATTGGTGGCCCGCGGATTCGCCGTTCGAGGTGATCGTCGGCGCGCTCCTCATGCAACAGACGGCCTGGCGGAATGTAGCCGAAGCGATCCGTAACCTGAAGGAGGCGGGCCTCCTCGACGTGCGAGCGCTTGCCTCGGCTTCGATCCCCGTCATCCGCAAGCACGTGAAGGTCGCGGGCCTGTACCGAACGAAGCCGACGCGGCTCCGAGATTTCTGCCGCCACCTCCTGGCTCGCTCGGGAGGAGATTTGCGCCGATACTTCGATCGCCCGCTCGAGGCCGTGCGCGAGGACCTGCTCGCGCAAAGCGGCGTGGGCCCGGAGACCGCGGATTCGATCCTCCTCTACGCGGGCGGCCATGCCACCTTTGTGGTCGACGCGTACACGATCCGGATCGGACGCAGGATCGGCCTCTTCGACTCGGACGACTACGGCGATGTCCAGCGGCATTTCGACGCGCACGTGCCGCGAGACCTGGGCGTATTCCAGGAGTACCACGCGCTCCTCGTCGCCCATGCGAAGGCGCTGTGCCGCCCCGCGCCGCGGTGCGAGGCGTGCCCCCTGCAGGACCCCTGTGACTTCGGCACCGTGCGAGTGCATGGTTAAGTAACGACCGGCGGATACGGGTCGCGGGAGGAGGGAGTGCCCGGCGTCACGGTCGGCGAGCGCATTTTGGTCCATCTGTCCGGGTTCCTCCGCCATGCGGACGCTTACGAGTGTCCGGTCGAAATGACCCAGGACGGGATCGCGACCGGCCTTTCCCTCAGTCGGGCCCATGTCGCGCTCGAGTTGAAACGCCTCAAGACCTCGGGCCGCGTCGGGGAGCGGATGGCCCACGTCGCCCACGCCCGGTCGCGGCGGAAGGTGTACGATCTCACCTCGTCAGGCCAGGAGATCGCGCGCAAGATGCGGGATCACGCGCGGTCCCGCACGGTGCAGCTCAACGAGACGGGCGGCCTCCGCGAGGTCCCTGGCTCCGAGGCCATCGAGGCCCTGCGACGCGGCGGCCTTCGCGAATCCGACGCGATCCAGCATATCCTCGCCGCGGACGTGATCGAGATCCCGAGGCCGGAAGGACCGAAGGCCCCGCCGCCGGGCCGACCGTTCTTCGGTCGGGTGGACGAACAGGCCGCATTGCGGGCCTGGCTGGACGCATCGTCCAACACGGTCGCGGTCGTCATCGGCGTCGCGGGGATCGGCAAGTCGACGCTCATCGCCCGCGTCCTCGAAAGCGAGCGCCGCCCGACCTTCGCCCGACGCGTGTATGCCCATGACGATCCCCACGGCCTCCTGAGTTCCTTCGCCGACTTCCTCGCGCGGCAGGGCCGTCGGCGGCTGAAGGCGGTGATCACCCGGCCCGCGTACGATCCGGTCGAGGCGATCGCCGTCCTGCGGACCGACCTGTCCGGATGCATCGTCGCGATCGACGACCTGCACACGTGTCCCGCGGCCGATGCGTTGTTGCGGCCCCTCGTCGAGGACCCGGTCCCCGCGAAGATCCTCGTCGCGTCGCGGGTCCATCCGACCTTCTACGAACGCGCCGACGTGCTCCGCGGCCGGGTCGTCGAGATGACGCTCTCCGGACTCGATGAAGCGGCCTCGGAGGAACTGCTCCGCTCCCGCGGGGCGCCGATCGAAGCCGACGCCCTCCATCGGGTCGTCGCGTCCACCCATGGCCACCCGTTCGCCCTCGAGCTGTTCGCCGCGAGCGGGCTCGACGGAGGGGCCGTCGAGACGGAACGGTACGTCCTCGAGACGGTCCTCGACGGCCTCGACGATTCGTCCGAGGAGCTGCTGCGGACCTTCGCGGTCCTGCGGAGGCCGGCCCGCTCGCCGGAAGCCCTGGGCGCCACCTTGTCCCAGCTGCGGCGCCTCGTCCGGCGCGCCCTGCTCCACCACCGGGACGACGGATATCTGATCCACGATCTGGTGAAGGAGTTCTTCCTCCGGCGGCTCGGAGAGGGCGCGCGACGGGAGGCCCACGGCCGGGCGGCGGAGTACTGGCTCTTCCGATCCGACGGATTGGAGGAGGCCTACCATCGGATCGAGGCGGGCGACGTCGAGACGGCGAAGGCGCGCCTGACGGAGATTGGACCGGCGCTCGCCGAGAGTGCGCGCGCGGGAGACCTCGAGGCGGCGTTGCTGCGCGTCCCGCGGACGGCCCGGCTAGAAGGGATCCTGGCGGAGACCGCGGCGTTCCTCGGCCGGTTCGAGGAGGCGCGCGCCGCCCTCGAGAGGATCGGCGCTTCGGGCGGCGAGGTGGAGCGGTTGCGGGCGCGCATCCATCTGGGCCGGATCCAGAACCGCCTCGGCGCGTACAAGGAGGCCCGCGGAGTCTTGGAGGCGGCCGCCGAGGACGCCGCCCGCCTGAACTCTCCTGAAATCGAAGGCGAGGCCTTGCGGGCCCTCGGGGGCGTCGAGCGGAAACTCGGGGACCTTGAACCTGCGGTCCGCCACCTCGTCCGGGCGGCGGAGGTGCTCCCGAGCGGCTCGCGGGAACGGGTCCGCACCTTGACGGACCTCGGCGCGGTCCTGATCGCTCGCGGCGACATCGTCGGAGCCAAGGCCCGCCTCCTGGAGGCGGCCGCGACGGTCCGGAGGGCGACGAGAGACGAGGCCGCGATCCAGATCAACCTGGGCATCGTCATGAGCAAGGAAGGCGACGCGCGGGAGGCGGCCGCGACCTTCGCGCGATCCGCCGACATGGCCCTCGCGACGGGCGAGATCCGCTTCGCGGCCTACGCGCTGGCGAACGCCGTCGACAGCCTCCTCCGCTTGGAGGCGATCGACGAAGCCGCCTCGAGCGCGGAACGGGCCCTCGCCTTGGCGAGCACGATCGGCGATCCCGTGGCCCTGTCGCAGGCGCGGGCGAACCTGGGCCTCGTGTTCGCGAGGCGCGGCGAATGGGCGAAGGCGGAGGAACATCTCCTCGGATCCGTCGAGATCATCAACCGCCTCGACAATCCGTACTCGCTCGCGACCCGCTACGAGGAGCTGGCCCGCCTCTACGAGGCCCAGGGCCGCGGCGGAGACGCCGCCTCCTGGCGATCTCGGGCCGAGGGACTGCACGCGCGGCTCCAGGGAAACTCGAAGGGGACGGCCGGCCCTTAGACGACCCGGAACATCCCACCCTCCCTGCTGTCCGACATTCGGCCGACATGATTAAGTAGCCCAGCCTTGATGCGCGTCGGTCCGCGGATCTCCCGCGGGCCGGGATGGGATTCATGTCGAACGTCAAGCTCGGAAGGGCCCTCCTCGTCCTCCTCGCGTTGGTCGTCGGCCTCGTTCTGTTGATGCCCGCGGTCCGGTCGGGTTCCGCAATCGAGCCGGCCGCCGCGATGACCGTGACCGTCGCCCTTGACAAGGCCGCGTACCTCAGCGGCGACACCGCGAAGGCCAACGCCATCGTCTACCGCACCCCGGCGCCCGCGAACTACACGTACACGTGGACGGTCCGGGACACATTCTTCCGCCTGCTCAACACCACCGCGGGGGGCGCGAGTTACACGTACGCGATCCCCCTCAATTACACGGGTTGGATCAACGTGGATGTCCAGGTCGATGATG
>VBLS01000002.1 GCA_005878635.1 Methanobacteriota archaeon
CGTCGATGAACAGGACGCTCGGGGCGTTCTTCTGCGCCTCCTCGAATTTCTCACGAAGGCGTTCCTCGCTCTGTCCGTAGTACTTCGACATGATCTCCGGGCCTTGAATCGAATAGAAGTTGGCGCCCGCCTCGTTCGCGACGGCCTTCGCGATGAGGGTCTTGCCCGTCCCCGGCGGGCCATAAAGGAGCACCCCTTTCGGTGGATCGATGCCGAGCCGCTCGAACAGTTCCGCGTGCTTCAGCGGGAGCTCGATCATCTCGCGGACTTTCATCAGCTCCTCTTTCAACCCGCCGATGTCCTCGTACGTCACGGTAGGCGTGAGGACCTCGCCCTCGCGGACCGGCTCTTCTTTCATTTCGATGATCGTGTCGTCCTGAATCTGCACGATGCCTTTCGGCGCGGTGCTGATGACCATGAACGGCAAGGCACCGCCCATGAGCGCAATCCCCGGGACGATGACGACATCGCCCTTGTTCAAAGGCCGCTTCAGTAGGCCGCGCTTCACGAAGTTCTCAATTCCCTGACCGAAGGAAATCTTGTGACCTTCGCTGATAATCGGCGCAATCGTGATCCGTTCCGCGGGCAGGACCTCGGCCTTCCGGACCTCGATCTTGTCCCCGAGGCTCACGCCGACATTTCGACGGACGAGCCCGTCAATCCGGATGATGCCCTTGCCCTCGTCTTCCTGCATGACGCGGAAGAGCTTCGCCGCGGTCGACTTCTTTCCGATGATCTGGATGATCTCTCCGACGTCCACACCCAAGGCCACGCGGGTCTTCGTGTCGACTCGAGCGCGGCCCAAACCGACGTCGGATTGTGGTGCCTCGGCCACCTTGAGAACAATTCGCTCCGGCACGGTGCTTCGAACTCCCCCGGCTTATATCAAAGTTGTGGGTCGATAATCGTTTGTCGAATTGGCGTGGCTCACGAAGTGGTCCGACGCTCTCGAACTTCGCTCGATTGGTGCACCGACAAACGTTTCGCCTCGACGATGTCAACCTTGCAGTGAGGCCCGATGACGACCGACTCCCCCTTCACGAAGGCCGCAGTCGTCGCCTCGAGCTCGATATCTTCGCCCTCGATGCGATCCACGGTCAACTCGCCCCGCACGCGGAAAAATCCGCCCGTCGCCTTGACTTGGACGTCTTCCGCCTCGATCGATGTGACCCTCGAAGTCCCGCCGAGATCGATGTAGACATCCTCAGCCTTCAGACCCCCATCGAGCCGGATGGCCCCGCTGGAGTGGAAGTCCTCCGCTTGGACGGGACCCTTCACCTGCATGGAGCCGCTCGCCGAGAGGTCTTCGACCTGGATCCTCCCTTCGACTTGGAGGGACCCGCTCGATTCGACGGTTTCCGCCTGCAAGTTCCCCGCAATGCGCACGGAGCCAGCGGAACGGAATTCCTCGACTTGGACGTCCCCTTCGAAGGTGCAGGCACCCGCGATGCGGGCGACTTCCGCGATGAGGGACCCTTGGACCCTCGCGCTCCCCGCCGACTTGAACTCGTGCGTCCTGACGGGGTTGCCGCTCACCACGCCGCTTCCGACGATTTTGATCGTTTCGTCGCTCAGCTTCGTCGTCCCGCCCGAGAAGTCGACCGCCCGCATCGCCTCTCCCACGGCGCGGACCGCGTCGTTGGCCATGCGAGTGGCGTCGGCGGTCGCCTGCGCGACCGCGCCTCCAATCGCGGACCCGAGATCGACGCTCGGGGGTGCGGCCTCTTCCGATTCCTCCGGCTCGTCCGGTTCGGACTCGTAGCGGGCTTTGATCTCCAGGTACGTCTTTTCGTTGATCTCGCCGCGCGCGAGTCGCTCCTCGAGCTTACGCAAGATGTCCTTGCGTTTCATAGCGTCCACCGGATAGGGCTACGGACCGCGAAATACGTTTCCCTCTGGTCCAACATTTCGAACCCTTTTCGTGGGATCGGCAGCATCGCAGTCGGTGTGATCGTCATTCCCTTCCGCCCTCGTCGGTGCAGGCCGAGGCGCATCGTCGCTTCATGAAGCCCGGCGTTCTTGTTCCCGAACATGACGAGTCGATGCCGGCCTCGGGATTTATACAAGCCTCGCGGATATTAATGACATCATCCGCCGCCCTCCCGACATCTTCTCCCCGGGAGGAGATGACGTCCGTCGCAAGGCGGAAGAACGTTGAAGTATGCCGAAACGACTCGCAGGCCGGAATGCCGGAACCCCTGGAGCTGATCCACATCGCGGCCTCCGAGACGCGCCGCCAAATCCTTCGGTTGCTCCAGCAGGGATTCGATCATCCCGAGGATCTCGCCAAGAAACTGAAGATTCGTCGGACCTCCGTCGACAAGCAGCTCGCGGAACTTTTTCAGTGGGGCCTCGTGGACCGGGCCGCGATCTTTCCGCCCAATGGACGCCCGCGGATCGTGTACCAGGTCACCCAGCGGGGCAAGGATCTCCTCGACCTCTTGGAACGCGTGGTCAAGGAATACACCGTCGCCTTCAAATCGGATTTCGCGCGCGAACTCGAATCCCTCGAAGCGAAACTCGCCGCGGGCGAAATCGCGGAGGAGATGTACTTCAAGCGCCGGAAGGAATTGGAGACCCGGTACGAACTAGCGCTTTGACCGCCGCTGGGTTCGGCGCGCCCGGGCAATCGCCTCCTCGAGGGAGAAGTCCCCTCGGGCGACCGCTCCCGCCAACTCGGACGAAATCGTGACGAGGCCCCCGCTCTCGAGGCGCGATCGTCGTTGGATCTCCCGGACCTCACCGGGCGTGGGACGTATCTCGAAGGGGGGCTGCACGCGCCGCCCCGGCGTCCGCGCGATGTCGATCGCCGCATCGACGTCCGGCTGCGGCGTCCGATGGGTCGTCCCCGCCTCGTCGACGATCTCGACGCGGAGGTGGTCCCGCGCCAGGGCGTTCAGGATCCGGTTGCGGTTCGTGGGATCCCCGTGGCCGATCCGGACCCGGACCTCTGTCGCGGGGAACGTCCGAATCGCCTGGCGGACGTGGAACGCGACGGCTTCGGGGCTCGCGGCGATCCTCGTGTCGATCACCTCTCCATCCCCAATGATGGCGACACCCGGCTCCCGGCCCGGATCGATGCCAACGAGCAACTCGCTCCAGAACGATTTCCCCTTGAGGATCTGGATCGCCTTCGCAATCGACGAATCGATGTCGTCCACCGCGACGACATGCCGGGACCGGACCCGTTCGGCCTCGGCCGGCGAGGTCAGGACCGCCCCGACCGTGTCCGGAATTCGACGCGCAAAGGAGAGGCTCACGAACGGCAGGTCGCGAGCCTTCAATGCGGCGACCAGGTCGTGGTAGAGGCGGAAATCCTCCGTGAGCAGGCCGAGGACCTTGCGCATCTGCAGCCGCAGAAACCCGACCGGGACAGATAATCCTTGGCCGTCCGGGGCGTTACCAGAAATGATTCACACTGCTGATTACGGAGCCGTAACCGATTACTACCGTCCTTCGGCATCGTGACCGCGAGGAGATTCATATCCTGCAAGATCAGGTCGCGGGGAGTCAGGTCACGTCGGAACTGGATGCCAAGGGGCTGCTCCTGCGGGATGCGCTCGCAATCGTGACCGTGGTCGGCGCCCTCGTCGCCTTCTACGGCATGATCAAACTGGTCTCCTACCTGGCCGGAATCCCGTCGCCGTAGGCGAACGGACGCGGTCGGGGAGGCTCAGACCCGGCGGAGCCGTCGAAGTTCTTCGAGGAGCCGGCGCTCTTCGGCCGACAGTCGGGTCGGCGTCACCACATTGACCCGTACAAGCAGGTCCCCGCGGCCGTGGCCTTGGAATCGCGGCAGCCCTTTTCCGCGAAGGCGGAGGACGGTCTGGCTTTGCACGCCGGCCGGAATCTTCAGCCGGCTCGCCCCATCCATCGTCGGGACATCGACCTCCGTCCCGAGGGCGGCATCCGCGAGCGAAATCGGAAGTTCCAACAGCAGGTCCTCTCCGTCGCGCGCGAACCGGCGGTCCGGCCGGACGCGGACGCCCACATAGAGATCGCCCGCCGGGGCCCCGGCGTCGCCCGCGAGGCCGCGTCCGGGGATCCGCAGCTGGACGCCATCCGGGACGCCCGCCGGGATTTCCACGGCAATCGTCCGCTGCTCCTCGACGCGGCCGCGACCGGAGCAGCGAGCGCACGGCCGCTCGGGCCATTGGCCTCGGCCGTTGCATTTCGGGCACGTGGTGATCGTGATGAACTGGCTGTATCCCTTCTGCTGCGAACTGCTGAGTTGCCCGCGGCCCCCGCACGTCGGACACGTCACGAGGCGTTCGCCCTCCGCCCCCGTCCCGCGGCAGGCGGGACAGGTCATCGGGTACTGGACGCTCACCTCCCTTCGACCGCCGCGGGCGACCTCGTCGAGGGTGACCTCCAGCTCCACCTGGGCGTCTCGGCCAGGAGCGGGTCCCCGCCTCCGTCCGACGGGACCGCCTCCGAAGAAATCCTCGAAGAGGGACCCGCCGAGGCCTCCGGACCGCCCGAAGAACGACTGGAAGAAATCGCCACCGAAAATGTCTTCGATGTCCCCGGCTCGCGTGAACCGGGACCAGTCGAAGCCCTGGCCGCCCCAGACCTGTTGCTTCAGCCCGTCGGCCCCGAACTGATCGTAGATCTTCCGCTTCTCCGGATCCGCGAGGACCTCGTAGGCCTCGGAGAGCTGCTTGAACTTCTCCTCTGCGGCCTTCGGATTGTCCTTGTTCAGATCCGGATGGAATTTCTTGGCGAGGCGTCGGTAGGCCCGCTTGATTTCATCGCTCGACGCCCCGCGAGGGACGCCGAGGACCCCATAGTAGTCCGCATCGGCCATACCGCGCTCGCCCGACCGGAGACCGGTCACTTCTTGTCGACGTCCTCGAAGTCCGCATCCACGACGCCCGGCCCAGGCGATCCGCCGGAATCGCCAGAGCCCGGAGGGGGCGCCTCCGCAGGTCCGCCCTTGCCATACATCTCGACGCCGATCTTCTGCGCCTCCTTGTTCAGCGCATCAATCGCGTTCCGAAGGAGCGAGACGTCGCCGGAGGCGAGGACCTTCCGGAGATTCTCGAGCTTCTCCTCGACGGACTTCCGCGTAGATTCCGAAATCCCCGAGGCGTGCTCCTTCAGTAGTTTCTCCGTGGCGTACACGAGCTGGTCCCCCGTGTTCCGGAGCTCGACGAGCTCCCGGCGCCGCCGGTCGTCCTCGGAGTGCGCTTCCGCGTCGCGAATCGCCTGGTCGATCTTCCCCTGCTCCATCCGCTGCGGGGCCATGATCGTGAGCTTCTCGGTCTTCCCGGTCGCCAGGTCCTTCGCCGATACGTTCAGGATTCCGTTCGCATCGATGTCGAACGTCACCTCGATCTTCGGCACCCCGCGCGGGGCGGGAGGCATCCCGGTCAGGTAGAAGCGGCCCAGGCTGACGTTGTCGCCCGCCATCGCGCGCTCTCCCTGGAGGACGTGGACTTCGACGCTCGGCTGGTTGTCCGCCGCGGTCGTGAAGATCTCGCTCTTCCGGGTGGGAATCGTGGCGTTCCTCTCGATCAGCTTCGTGAAGACGCCGCCGAGGGTCTCGACGCCGAGGCTCAGGGGCGTTACGTCGAGCAGCAGGATGTCCTTCACCTCTCCGCTGAGCACGGCCCCCTGGATCGCGGCTCCGAGTGCGACGCACTGCATCGGATCGACGCCTCGTTCCGCGGGACGTCCGAGGACCTTCTCGAACCTCTCGCGGACGACGGGCATGCGGGTCGGACCGCCGACGAGGATCACGTGATTCACGTCGGAGAACTGCCACTTGGCGTCCTTGAACGCCTGACGGATCGGTCCCTCGACGCGCTCGAGGACCGGCTCAACAAGCTGCTCCAGCTTGGATCGCGTCAGCTTCTTCTCCAGGTGGAGCGGCTGGCCTCCCTTCTGCGCGATGAACGGGAGGTTGAGGGTCGTCTCCATCGTGCTCGAGAGTTCGATCTTCGCCTTCTCCGCCGCATCCCGCAGCCGCTGCATCGCCTGCCGGTCACCGGACAGGTCGACGCCGTGATCCCGCTGGAATTCGGTCACGAGCCACTGGATCAGGGCGTTGTCCATGTCCATGCCGCCAAGCTGCGTGTCGCCGGAGGTGGCGACGACCTCGAAGACTCCGTCGCCCATCTCCATGAGCGTCACGTCGAAGGTCCCGCCCCCGAGGTCGAGGACGGCGATTTTCCCTTCGCCTTTCTTGTCGAGGCCGTACGCGAGCGCCGCGGCCGTCGGCTCGTTCACGAGACGTAGGACCTCGAGGCCGGCAATCTTGCCGGCGTCCTTCGTCGCCTGACGCTGGTTGTCGTTGAAGTAGGCGGGGACCGTGATGACGACCTGGCTGATTTTCTGGCCGAGGAATGCCTCGGCGTCCGCCTTGATCTTCCGCAGGACCATCGCGGAGATCTCCTGGGGCGTGTAGTCTTTGCCTTCGACTCGGACCTTGTAGTCCGTGCCCATCTTCCGCTTAATCTGTATGACGGTCTTGTCCGGGTTCAGCACCGCTTGGCGCTTCGCCGGCTCTCCCACCAAGATCCCATCCTTCGTGAAGGCGACGACCGACGGGAACATCTTCCCACCGTACGCGCTGCCTTCCGCGCTCGGGATGATCTTGGGCGCTCCACCTTCCATGCACGCGGCCTCGGAGTTGGTGGTCCCGAGGTCGATTCCGATGATCTTAGCCATTGACATCACCTTGATTTCTCACGACGACGACTTGGGCAGGACGTAGGATTCGGTCGTGAAGTCGGTATCCTTTTCGCAATACCTTTTTTACAAATCCGTCCTTTGAATCTTTTTCGGAAACCTGCTCGACGGCGTCCATCGTGTACGGATCGAACGGCCGTCCGTCCGCAGGGATCTCCTGGAGGCCGGCCTCGCGCATCGCCTTCACGAGGTTGTCTCGGACCATACGCACCCCTTTGCCCGCCTCGTCCTTCAGGCTTCCCACGGCGACATCGAGCTCATCGAGCACCGGCAGGAGGCGGGCGAGGAGCGCCTCGTGGGCGAACTTGACGACGATCTCCGCATCCCGTTCCACCCGTTTGCGGTAGTTCTCGAATTCCGCCTGGAGATACTTCAGCTTCGTGAGGAGCTCTTCCTTCTCGCGGCGGAGCCCCTCCGCCTCGCTGACCTCGGGGGCCTGGCCCATCTCGGCCTCGGCGCTCGGCGTCTTCTCCGGCACCTCAATCACCTCGTTTGATCCGAACCCGATGCCCGCGCCTCCGTGGCAAGGTCACGTCGAGCACTCCGTTCCGGTACGTGGCCGTCACCGCCTCAGGCTCGACCGGATGGAAGAGCTCGATCTCCGAGTGGAAGACGCGGCCGCCCTCGCCGATCGCGTGGACGGTCAGGCGCGAGTCGTCCGCGGTCACCTCGAGGGTTTCCCGCGAGACACCCGGCAGCTCGAGGGTCACGTAAATCCGAGCCGGAGTCACGACGACTTCCGCGGCGGGTTCACGGGCCTGGCCTCTCTCGTCGGCGATCGCCGATGGAGGGCCGAGGGCTCGCTTGGACGAGGCGCCGATCGCGGGCAGGCTCGGGTGAGCGTCAATCCTACGGAGAAGTCGATCGAGCGAACTCGGCAGGTCGACATCCCGGTCTCGGGACGGTTCCTCGGCCACTGGGGACCTCCTGGGGCCCCCGCGTTGGGGGGACCTCAGAAATCTTCGCCGTCGCCTCCGCCTTCGCCGCCTTCCCCGCCCTTGGGGCCGCCTGCGCCGCCCGCGCCTCCGCCGGACCGCGCTGCGATGACGTCGTCGATGCGGAGCACCATGACCGCCGCGTCCGTCGCGGACGAGACCGCCTGGGTACCGACGCGGATCGGCTCGAGGACGTTCTCCTTCTTCATGTCGGTCACCTTGCCGGTGAAGACGTTCACGCCGGCGTGCTTGTTCCCCTTCTTGTGCTCCTTGCGGAGTTCAATGAGGATGTCGATCGGGTCGAGTCCCGCGTTCTCGGAAAGAGTCCGCGGAATCACTTCCATGGCGTCCGCGAAGGCCTCGATGGCGATCTGCTCGCGTCCGCCGACGGTGGCCGCGAAGTCACGCAGGGATAGGGCGATCTCCGTCGCGCTGCTCCCGCCGCCCGTGATGACCTTGCCGTCCTCGATCGCGACCGCGACGACGCTGGTCGCGTCCTCGAGGGACCGCTCGACCTCGTCGACGACGTGTTCCGTCCCGCCGCGGATCAGGATCGAAATCGCCTTCGGGTTCTTGCAGCCCGTGACGAAGGTCATCTCGTCATCGCCGATCTTCTTCTCGTAGACGAGCTTGGCGTAGCCGAGGTCGTCCTTCGTGAGCTCGTCGAGCTTCGTGACGATTTTCCCGCCCGTGGCCTTCGCGAGCTTTTCCATGTCGGACTTCTTGACGCGCCGCACGGCGTAGATGTCCTGCTTCGCGAGGTAGTGCTGCGCGAGGTCGTCGATGCCCTTCTGGCAGAAGAGCACGTTCGCGCCGCTCTTCCGGACGGTCTCGACCATCCGCTTGAGCATCCCTTCCTCCTCGTTGAGGAAGGCTTGGAGCTGGGTCGGATCCGTGATCTCAATCTTCGCGTCGATCTCCGTCTTCTTGACTTCGAGGGCCGCGTCGACCAAGGCGATCTTCCCTTCCTTCACTTCGCTCGGCATGCCGGGGTGGACGCGTTCCTTGTCCACGATGATCCCGTCCACGAGCTCCGTGTCGGCGATCGATCCGCCCTGCTTCTTGACGATCTGGATGTTGTCGTCGTCGACGAAGTGGGTGCCATCCGCGCGCTGCTCCGCGACCGTCGTGACGGCCTTGACGGAGACGTCGGCGAGCAACTCCTTGTGCCCGCTCGCGGACTTCGAGGACATCGCGGTCATCGCGACCTTCTTGAGGGTGTCCAGGTCCTTCACGGAAATCTTCATCGCGACCTTCTCGAGGACCTCCCGCGCCTTGTCCGCCGCCTGGCGGTAGCCCGCGGCGATCACGGTCGGATGGATGTTCTGCTCGATCAGGTCTTCCGCCCTCTTCAGCAGCTCTCCCGCGAGGACGACAGCCGTGGTCGTGCCGTCGCCGGCCTCCTCGTCCTGGGTCTTGGCGACCTCCACGAGCATCTTGGCCGCGGGGTGCTCGATGTCAATCTCCTTCAGGATCGTCACGCCATCGTTCGTGATGACGACGTCCCCGAGGCTGTCGACCAACATCTTGTCCATCCCGCGCGGCCCGAGGGTCGAGCGGACCGCGTCCGCGACCGCCTTCGCCGCGGCGATGTTGTTGAACTGCGCTCCCTTGCCGCGCTCGCGGCGAGTCCCTTCCTTCAGAACCAAAATCGGCGTTCCTGCTGGCATCATGTGAATCTCTCCGAATATGGGATTCGGCGCCACGCCTATGTTGAGACTTCTATATAAATATAACGAGCGGCGACTCGACGGGCCTGGAGGGATCCGGGGGCTCTCGCGGGAGTGGACATAGTTCTATATCAAGAAAGGCGGTAGGTCGGCCGATGAAGGGTCTCCTCCTGGAACTCGCGGATGCGGTCCAGCACGCGGTGGCCGCCCTCGAAGGAGATCCGTCCGAGGTCCTCGGTCGCGGCGCCGATGGGGCCCCGAGTACCCGCATCGACCGAGTGGCCGAAGAGACGGTCCTGCGCGTCCTCGATTATGAGGGAGCCGCGCTGAACGTGCTCAGCGAGGAGGCGGGATATGTCGATCGAGGTGGCAAGGCGACGCTCGTCCTCGACCCGATCGATGGGACGCACAACGCCTTGCGGGGCGTCCCCGCCTACTCGGTCTCCATGGCGATCGGACACGAGCGGCTCTCGGACATCCAGGAGGCGCTGGTGAGAGACCTGGTCTCCGGAGCCACGTATTATGCGGCCAAGGGGGGCGGGGCGCTGTTGAACGCCCGTCCCATCCGCGTGCGTCGCCCGGTCGATTTGGACGATCTGGTATTCGGCGTCTACCTGGGAAGCCACGCCGCTCCGGAGGCCTCGGAGGTCGCCCACCGCGCGCGGCGGGTCCGTGCGCTCGGGGCCGCATCCCTGGACCTGTGCCTCGTGGCGCGCGGAGCGTCGGACCTATACTACATGCACTCCTCGATCATGAACGCGAAGCTCCGGGTGGTCGACATCGCGGGCGCCGTCCTCGTCGTCAGGGAGGCGGGCGGACTCGTGCTCGACCTGAAGAAGAAGGAGCTGGACATGGCCCTCACATCGACGGCACGGACCGACCTGGTCGCGGTCGGCGACCGCCGAACCTTGGAGGTGCTGCCGTGAAGTTCGGCATCACCGCCAACCCTCACATCCCGAGCGCGATGGAATGCACGAAGCGATTGTTGTCGCGGCTCGAGGCCAAACATGAAGTCCTCCTGGAATCGGACTTGGCCCGAGCCTTCGACCGGAAAGGCATGCCGCTGGCGCACATGAAGCCGGATGTGATGCTCGCCATCGGAGGCGATGGGACCATCCTCCGGGCGCTGCAGCTCTCCGACGCCAAGGTCCTCGGGATCAATTCCGGGTCCCTCGGCTTCCTGGCGGAGGTCAACGCGGACGAAGCGGAGGGGGCCCTCGACCGCGTCGCACGCGGCGACTACCGCCTCGAGGACCGCATGCGACTGAAGGTGACCGTCGACGGCGAGCGCCTCTTCGACTGCACGAACGAAGCGGTCGTGCACACGGCGCAGATCGCGAAGATCCGTCACTTCGAAATCCGCCTCGATGACCAGATGGTCGAGAGGATCCGCGCGGACGGGATCATCGTCGCGACCCCGACCGGCTCGACCTCCTACTCGATGTCCGCTGGAGGCCCGATCGTTGATCCCCACCTGGACGCGATCATCGTGACCGCAATCGCTCCGTTCAAGCCGGCTTCGCGACCGCACGTCTTCCCCGCCTCGGCCCAGGTCCGTGTCCGGCTGCTCAGACCCAAGGAATGCCTAGTGGTGATGGACGGCCAACACGAATCGAGCCTGAAAGGGAGCGAGGACATCGTCATGACGGCGTCGGAGCGACGGGCGAAGTTCATCCGGTTCCGGGACGACTTCTATCGACGCATCGAGGAGAAGCTGGACGGCCAGTGAGGCGACGATGAAACGCGTCGAGGCGATCTCGCGGAAGACCCTCCGCATGATTCTCGAAGCCTCCCGCGACATGTATCCGCGAGAGTTCGGGGCGATCTTGCGAGCGGACCAGGGGACGATCGACGAGCTGCTCCTGGTCCCGGGGACGATCAGCGGCAAGCACCACGCGATTTTTCAGCTCCACACCCTCCCCGCGGACTTCTCCGTCGTGGGCACGGTCCACTCCCATCCCAGCGGGGTCTACGAACCGTCCGACGAGGACCGCGCGCTCTTCAACAAGTTCGGCGGAATCCATCTCATCGTCGGATATCCCTACGAAGAGAATACGTGGGCTGCCTGGACGAACAAGGGACAGAGGGCGACCCTCCGAGTCATCCCGTAGCGATGTGCGCGTCGTCCAGGACCGCGCGGTACACCGCCTCGATCCGGTCGGTCACCTGTTCGATGCTGAACGATTCGAGGACCTTTTCTCGGGCCCGTGAGCCCATCGCATGGCAAGCGTCCGGATCGGCGAGGAGTCGTCGGATCTTGTCCGCGAGGTCCCGCGGGTTGACCGGGTCGGCGAGGAGCCCGTCCCGGCCGTCCTCGATGATCTCGCGCACTCCCGGGATGTCGGCGACGATGACCGGCTTCCCGGTCGCCATCGCCTCGAGGGCGACGATCCCGAACGCCTCGAGTCGGGAGACGCTCGGGAGGACGAAGACGTCGCAGGCCGCATAGACCTCAGGGAGCTGTTCGTCCGAGACGCGCCCGAGGAATTGGACGCGGTCCGCGACCCCCATGGATTCGGCGAGGGCTCGCATCGGCTCGAGGAGCGACCCGCCTCCCGCGATCACGAACCGCGCCTCGGGGACGTATCGAGCGGCCTCGATGAAGTGCTCGACGCCTTTGTGCGGGACGATTCGACCGACGAGCAGCAAGAGCGGCGTGCCCGCTGGAACATGGAGGGATTCGCGGACCCGCGATCCGTCGACGTCCGGGCGGAATCGTAGATGGTCGACTGCGTTCGGGATCACGCTCGGGTTGTACCGCCACACGGCGCGGCTGGTGGCCGCATAGGTCCGCGTGGTCACGATGACCTGCGCGGCGTTGCGGAGAGTGTCGGCCCCGAGACTCCGGCGATAGATCGACTCGACGACCGACCCGAGACTCGAGGGAAGCTCGACGTCGCAATGGTACGTCACGAGGTAGGGAATCCCGCGTTCCGTGGCCACGTCGCCCGCGTAGTGGGAGGCGAGTGGCGGAGGGGAGTGCGCATGGATGACGTCGGCCGCGAGGTCTCGAAGGCTCCCGCGCATCCGCGGCGTAATCGGGGTTCGGAAGACGATGGTCCGCGGCCGCACGCGGACGACGCGGAAACCATCGATCGTCTCCTCCATGGGCAAGGCCGGATCATGCCGCGTCGTGATGACCGTCACCTCGTGGCCCCGGCGAGCGAGCTCCCGCGAGAGGGTTCGCACATGGCTCTCCACGCCGCCGAAGTGAGGAGAAAACCAGGGGGACACCTGGGCGATCTTCACGCCCGTCCCCTCAGAAGATCCGGCTTCGGGGCGCGATGTTGCCGCGGGCGTGGGCGCCCGGGCCGAGGAACGCTTCCTCGCCGATGATCGTGCCCGCGTCGATGGACGCGTTGATGCCCACCTTCACGTCGTCCCCCATGATCACCCCGAGCTTTCGCAGGCCCGTATCGATTTCGACCCCGCGGAACACGACCTTCACCGGGGCCTCGTCGAGTCGGAGATTCGCGACCTTCGTGCCCGCCCCCAAGTTGCACCGCTCGCCGAGGATGCTGTCGCCGACATAGTTTTGGTGGGGCACGTGGGCGGACGCCATGAGGATCGAGTTCTTCACCTCGCAGGCGTTGCCGACTTTCGCCTTCGGCCCAATCGAGGTCGACGGTCGGATGTAGCAGTTGGGGCCGATCTCCGCATCCGCGCCGATGATTGTCGGGCCTTCGATGTAGGAGCCCCGGCGGACGGTCGCTCCCTCCTCCACCAGGACCTCCCCGACCAGGGTCGCACCGGGGTCCAAGTGCCCGTGGTTCGCCCCTTTCAGTGGCGTCAACAAGGCCGTGTTCGCCCGCAGGAGATCCCACGGCCGCCCGACGTCGATCCATTCGCCGGGCAGGCGGAAGCCATACACCTCCCGTTTCGCCATGAGCATGCGGATCGTGTCCGTAATTTCGTACTCGCCGCGGGGCGATTTCGGCGTCGAATCGATGAGCGGGAAGATATCCTCGTCGAAGACGTAGATGCCCGCGTTGATGAGATTGGACTTCGGTTGCCGCGGTTTCTCCTCCAACGCGGCGACCTTACCGTCCTTCATCTCCACGACCCCGAAGGCGCGAGGATTCGGGACCTCGGCCAGGGCCATGATTGGACCTCGGACCTTTTGATGGAACGCGAGAAGCTCGGAGAGAGCCGGGGCCGATGCGACCACATCCCCGTTGACGCTCAGGAACGTGCCATCGACGTGCTTGCGCATGCATCCGATTGCATGGGCGGTTCCCAGCCGCTCTCCCTGCTCTTCGTATTCGAGCGAGAGGCCGAGGGCCTTGCCGTCCCCGAACCGCTCGCGGATCCGATGGCCTTGCCATCCGATGAGGATCGCAATCTCTCGGACTCCGGCCGCGCCGAGGGCCTCCAGCGTGTGCCGCAGGAACGGCTTGCCGGCCACCGGCAGAAGGGGCTTCGGAAGATTCGCCGTGAGGGGCCTCATCCGCGTGCCCTCTCCGGCTGCGAGGACGACGGCCTTCATGCAGCGGCGCCTTTTGCGCTCGATAGAACCGCGGAATATATCTCCTTTGCTCTGGCCTCTTCTCGGGACTCCGCGAGGACCCGGATTTTCGGCTCGGTCCCGGAGAATCGGACGAGGGCCCAGCCGTCGTTGAACTGCAATCGCCAACCGTCGACGGTGCTCACCTCCGCGCCGGAATCCCGGAGGGCGAGATCGAGGTGAGCCTCGATTGCGGCTCGCTCCGACGCTCGATAGGAGACCGTCCCGCGGATCACAGGATATCGCGGGATCTCTCGGACGAGCTCATCGAGGGGCCGCTCCCCAACGAGGGCCACCAGGCGTGCGGCCGCATAGACGCCGTCGGGGCAGAGCGTCGCCTTCGGGAAAATCCAGGTCCCGGAGGGCTCTCCACCGAAGTCCGCGCCACGTCGCTTCAATTCCGCGGCGACGTAGACGTCTCCCACGCGGGTCCGCCAAACCTTCGCCTTCGGAAGAAGGTCCTCCAGGACCATCGACGCGTCCACCGGGACAACGAGACCGCTGCGGACTTCTTTCCGTGCGAAGAGCGCGAGGAGCAGGTCGCCTCCGACGAAGGTCCCGGTTCGATCGACCGCGACCATCCGGTCCCCGTCGCCGTCGTGGGCGATGCCGAGGTCCGCGTGGACGGCTGGCACCGTGGCCCGGAGCGCCGCGAGATTCTCTTCGGTCGGCTCCGGTTCGCGGCCGGGGAAGTGGCCGTCCGCCTGCGCATTAATCGCCAGCACATCGCATCCTAGCTGTCTCAGCAGGAACGGCGTGATGGTACTGGTCGCGCCGCATCCGCAGTCGACGACGACGCGGGCCTTCGCGGTCCCAACATCCTTGATGATCGTGTCGATGTGCTGCTGAACCAGATCGGAGCGCGAAAAGACGGCTCCGATGCGATCCCACGTGGGAGCCATGAAGCGGGATCGGTCGAGGGCCTCCTCGACCTCCCGCTGTTGCGCCTCGTCGAAGGCCATTCCGTCCGGGTTCCACAGCTTGATCCCGTTGTACGGCGCAGGATTGTGGGACGCCGTGATCATCGCCCCACATGCGAAGTCGCGGGCGCCTCGGGCCAGAGTGGGCGTGGAGACGAGCCCTGCGTCGACCGCGGCCGAGCCGGTCGAGAGGACGCCGGCTGCGAACGCTTGGACGAGCATCGGTCCCGTCGTCCGCGGATCACGCCCGATCACGGAATCTCCATACAACTCGCCGATCACGCTGCCAACGCGAAGGGCGAGCTCGGGCGTCACCTCGACGTTGCCGAGGCCTCGGATTCCCGAGGACCCGAATCGGACCATGTTCCGGCATAGGGCGCCGCGATAGAAGGTTTCGCGGGAGGAGCGCGTCCGGACAACAATTATATATTGACCTCTAGATGCGTCCGTGAGCGGCCTGTTGTGGGGCCGCGTTCCGGAGGGATTGACTTGGTCATGGAACCGGTGAGCATCGAAGCCGCCATTGAGAAGGCGAAGAAGAAGGGGCTTCGACCAGGCCGCGTAAAAGGCACGAACGGGATCCAATTCACGAAAGGCCGAAACGAGCGGATCGAAGTGATTAGCTGGGACGAATTCCGGACGACGCTCTCCGAGCGGGACTTGCAGGTCTTCGACTCCGGCGGATTCATGAAGATCATGAAGAAGACCTAGTGAGGCCCACGATTCGAGAGCGCGGCCCGAGGCGCGGACCGGGAAGGTTATTACGCACCTAGGATTTCGCATCCGGTCGCGGGACGCGTGGGTTGCCAAGCTTGGTCAAAGGCGCAGGGCTCAGGATCCTGTCCCGTAGGGGTTCGCAGGTTCAAATCCTGCCCCACGCATCCTTCCCGCGTCGAGCTCGACGTGCGGAAATGGGCGTTCCATTGGAACCCGACCGGACCCGCGGACGGACCTTTCTGTACAGTGATTATTTGAACCTTAAATGGGCCGGAGGCGACCGGCGGACAATCGTCGGACACGGAGTCTATCTCGGAGCTAAACTTTCGTAGGATTCGACGTTTGATATACAAAGCGCAAACTGTGCGCGAAAGCTTTTCATAGGTTCGGCTGCCTATTCAGGAATATCCGGGTGAAGGGACTTTCACCGGGCCGGCCGAGGCGTCTTGGCGTTTCGGCACAGCGTACCGCAAGGGGCCCGGAGTCCCGATGTCGGCGCGAGCCGACCTCGTTTTCGCCTGGAGGTGATCCGTTGCCGTCCCAGAAGTTCAGCCGGAAATATCTCACGCGGCACAAGAAGAGCGCCCAGCTGTGGCGCCGCGCCCGCCGGCTGACCCCCGGTGGGGTCGAGAGCAACATCCGCTACTTCCGGCCGCACCCCTTTCTGGCGGACTACGGCGACGGCGGCTACATCTACGACGTCGACGGCAACAAGATCCTCGATTTCATGATGGGGTTCGGGGCCCTGCTCCTCGGCCACAACAACCGAGACATCGCCCTCGAGGTGATCAAGCAACTCGAGTCCGGCTCGATGCTCGGGGTGACGAGCGAGCTGTTCATCGACTACTTAGCGGCGGTCCAGAAAGCCGTGCCGTCGATGCGGAAAATCCGCCTATGCAACAGCGGGACCGAGGCGACGATGCACGCGCTCCGCACCGCGCGAGCGTATTCCGGCCGAGAGAAAATCGCGAAGGCGGAAGGCGCGTACCACGGCGCGCATGACTACGCCTTGCAGAGCCTGGACATGGACGCCCGGATGGCCCGCAACAACGGCTACCGGCCGGTCCCGTACGGTCGCGGCATCCCGAAGGCCGTCTCCGACACCGTCGTGATCTATCCCTACAACGACATCGAAGGGACCGCGGCGGTCCTCGAAGAGCACGACGACGAAGTCGGCGCGCTCATCGTGGAGCCGGTGCTCTGCGGCCCGGGAGTCGTCGTGCCGAAGGGCAACTACCTCAAGCGCCTTCGCCAGCTCACCCGGAAGCGCGGGATCGTCCTGATCTTTGACGAGGTCCTGACGGGATTCCGCCTGGCCTACGGCGGCGCGCAAGAATACTACGACGTCCGCCCCGACATGACGACGTTCGGGAAGGTCGCTGGCGGCGGGTTCCAGGTCGCGGGGTTCGGGGGCGAGTCGCAGATCATGAACGTCCTCGAGCCGGGCCGCGGGTGGAGGAACGCGACGTTCCACGCGGGGACGTACAACGGTCATCCGATCGGCGTCGCCGCCGGGTTGAAGGCCGTGCAGATCCTCGGCGAGCATCCGGAGTTTTACGATCAGGTGAATCGCCTCGGACGGCAGCTGTTCAGCGGCCTCCAGGATCTCGCCGACGACCGACGGATCCCGGCCTGGGTCGAATACGTCGGCTCGATCGGGAACGTCTACTTCACGACGAAGGACGAGATCCGCAACTTCCGGGACACGTTGAGCGCGAACACTCGCCGCTGGTGGAACTGGTTCATCCATTGCCTCGGGAACAACGTCCTGTTCGGCATCCCGAACACGGGCGAGCGGGCGTTCCTCAGCACGGAGCACACGGACGAGGACATCGAGTGGGCCCTCGAGGTGGCCGATAGCGCCTTCGCCGCGATCGCGAAGGAAGCCCGGCGGAACCGCGAGAAGGCACCCTCGGTCCAGCTCCAAGCCGCCAGCGAGCAGGCGTCCCTCTACGGAGAGACGCCTCCGCCGAGCGTCTGAAGCTGCTCAATTCAACGTCCGGGTCTCTTCCGCGATCTCGACGACTCGGATGCCACGTCCGCGGGCGGACAATTCTCGGAAATAGGCCATCGGCTCGAATGCGAGTTCCGGAGGAACCACGCCCGGACCTCCCGCCTGGCCCTTGACCATCCATTGCGCCGCGATGGAGGGAGGGACCCCGGTGTCGACGACGCCGCCCCCGACGTTCCATTTCTTGTGGGGCCAGGTGACCGCTTCGTACCGCAACGTGACCGCGTTCCCGTCCTTTTCTCCAATCAAGACGCAGCGTTGGATGTCCACATCGAGTTCGGGTTCCTTCGGCTTTGGGAGATTGTCGATCACCGTCGAGGTCGCGTCGTACGGACGGACCTTCGCGCCTTCGACGACGATTTCGTCGCGATGGGCCAGTCCGAGGCGAACGAGCGTCTCGACCGTTTGTCGGAACGCGGGCGGGAAGGCCACGATGAAGTCCATCTCTTGGACGCCCTTCCCCAGGTTCTTCGGCATCGTCGCCAGCTCCGAATGGATCGTGTAGTATCCTTCGACGACCCCGATGGGCGCGATGAACTCGGAACGCTCGAGTCCCGACAGAGCGGGGACGAACTGGATCTTCCCCTTCCGAAGGATCGGAGCCTCCATCGAGAACTCGTCGAAGATCGTCCGGATCGCATACGGCGGGACGAAGATCCCGGGCTCTCCCCCGGAGACGACCGCGCCGCTGCTGCGGAGCTGCACCTTGCGAATCTTGTCGAGCTTGGTTGCTCCGTAGGCTCCCATCACATTCATCGTCCCGGGCGTCGAACCGATGCCGAGGACGCACGTCACCCCGGCATCCTTGGCTTTCGAATCGAGCTTCAGCTGTCGAATCGTCTGGTGGTACAGCCCGCCCAGGTCACAATAGTGGATGCCAGCTTCGATCGCGGCCTCCATGATCGGGACGTTCAGATCGTACCAGGAGCTGTTGATCACGGAGTCCCATTTCTTCAGCTCTCGGACGAGGGACGCGGCGTCGCGAGCGTCGACGGAAACGGGGACCGCCCGATCGTCGCGCTGCGCACCCGCGAAGGCCTTCGCCTTTGCGTCGTTCCTCCCTCCGATTCCGACCCGGGCGACCCCTGGACTGGAGAGGAGATCCGGGACCGTGGATTGGGCCATGGCGCCGTAGCCGCCGATGATCAGCACGTCCATGGCCCGCCTCTCTCCCACGGAAACGACAGCGTCATTAGTCCTTTTCGCAACGGGTCAGGCGTCGGCCACCCGCGTCGCCCAGAGGACCGCGGAACCGGCGAGGACGAGGACGACGCTGCCTGCAAACGCGGGTCCGTACCCGAGGAGGCCCGCGAGGGCGCCGCCGAGGAGGGGGCCGAAGATCGATCCGAATCCTTGGACCGCGTTGAAGGCACCGAGGGAGCGGGCCCGTCCGCCTTCCGGGGCCAGGCGGGAGACCAATGTGGAGCTGGCGACATTGATCACGGCCCAGCACGCGCCCACTCCCGCGTGGAGGGCGACGACGAGCGCGAGGCGCGGGATGGTCGCGAGTCCGGAGAGACCCAGCAAGAAGAAGGATCCGAAGAGCAAGGACCGTCCGACGGTCCCGTATAGCTGCATCGGGCGACTGCCTCGCGAGGAGACCCAATCCGCCACCCGCGGATACACGGCGATGGACGTGACCTGGCTCGCGATGTAAATCCCAAAGATCTCCGGGCTCCCGAGGCCGTAGGCCTGCGTGAGGAAGATCGGGAAGAAGCTGTAGAACGCGGTGAATCCTCCGAACAAGAGGAGGACCGAGAACAGGTAGAGACGCAGGGTGCGAGGCAGTCTCGGGGTGGAATTCGTCGGCCCGACGAAATGGACGATTCGCATCGGCAGGTATCGCCCCCGCTCGACCCGCGGATGCGCGTCGACCAGATGGAGCTCGTGCCGCTCGACCCGGACCGCCGATTCCCGCGTCTCGAGTTGGACGACCCCTCCGGCGGCGAACGCGAGGATCGCGCCGATCAAGAAGAGGGCCCGCATCGAACTCAAGCCTCCGCCAACGAGGGCAGGGCCTGCGGCCAACCACACGACGCCGAGGGCTAGGCCGATGACCCAGCCGGTCGCCGTCATCCGGCTCATGGCCGCCAACCGGGCGGGCCATTCCCTACGTTCCGAACCCTCCATCAGGAGGACCGTGCCCGCGGGGCCGCTCGCCGCGCCGAGGAGTCCCGCGAGCAAGTTCGAGAGATAGAGGTCCGACATCGTGCGGCTCGCCGCCATCGCGACGAGAGCGACCCCGCTCCCGAGGAACCCGATGAGCAAGAACGGCTTCCGTCGCGCGATGCGATCGCACGTGGATCCCCAAAGCATGAACGCGGGGACCGAGGCGATGCTCGTCGCCGCGGCGATGATGCCGACGTGGAGGAGACTCCCTCCTAACGCGTAGGCGAAGAGAGGGATGAGGGCCGAGGTCGCCCCGCCGGCGATCCCCATCGGGAGGTAGGCGTAGAACCAACGCGACGAGTCTTTGCTGCCCATCCCATCCTCGGCGTTTGGCCGGAAGCCGGTGCAGCCGGCGCCGATATATGGGCTTTGTGTCCTCGAAATCGATGGAAGACCTCCGTGAAAAGTCTCGTCGCCGCGAAGCTATATGACCGAGGGGGCTTCACCCGGTTGTGGGAAATCTCCGCTCGGGAGCCATCTTCACAGCGATAGCTATCGCCGCACTCGTCGTGTCCGCGGCGGTCCTGTTCGGATACCTCTCGTCCGCTCCCTCCGCGTCCACGTTGCGCCTCGGCTTCTTCCCGAACGTGACCCATGCGCAAGCGCTGTACGGCGTCAGCACGGGCCTATATCAGCGGTCGCTGCAACAAGCCCTCGGTGCGGAATTCGCGATCCAACCGCAGGTCTTCAACGCAGGACCCGCGGCCATTCAGGCTCTCCTGTCGAACCACGTCGACCTGATCTTCGTCGGCCCTTCGCCGACGTTGAACGGCCTCTCCGTAGCGCCGGGTATCCTTCGCGTCATCGCGGGGGCCTCGAGCGGCGGGGCCGTTTTCGTGGCCCAGCCAGGCCTCGATCTGTCGACGAATGCCTCCTACAGCGGAAAGAGATTCGCCACGCCCCAGTGGGGGAACACCCAGGATCTGGCGCTGAAATATTATCTCCTCAACCGAACCGGACATCGAACGCTGGACCAGGGCGGAGACGTCGACGTCGTCAACGCCGCGAATCCTCAAATCTTCACGTTGTTCAAACTCGGACAGATCGATGGCGCTTGGGTCCCGGAGCCTTGGGCGACGCGGTTGATCCGCGAAGCGAATGCGAAAGTCGTCCTCGATGAACGGTCCCTCTGGCCGAGGGGACAGTTCGTGACGACCCAGCTGGTGACGACGGCTCGGTATCTCAACGACCATCGGGACATCCTCACCGCCTTCCTCCGCGCGTACGTGAACG